>SKTG01000288.1 GCA_007118045.1 Nitriliruptoraceae bacterium | reverse complement strand
GTGAGCAGGTAGAACAGCATCAGCACGTCGGGCTGCTTGGCGACCTTGTACCGGTTGGGAGTGTCCCCCTCGCCGTGCAGTATCCGGTCGAGGCGTTGGATGTCGCCGTACCGTGCGCGGTAGCCGTCCCAGTCGAACTCCGCGAGCGCCTCGTAGCCCGCGAACTGGCTGACGACGTCGTCGCCATGGAACGGGACGAACATCCGGCGGGTCAGATCGCGCCACCGGTCGAGCTCCGCAGGCGTCAGGTTCAGTTCACCACACGCGTCGTGACGTGCGTGCTCGGGCAGCAGCTCGAGCAGCTCGAAGATCCGTTGCAACGTCCACACCACCATCACGTTGGTGTAGGCGTTGTCGTCGAGCCCGGGCTCGTCACGGTCGGCGTAGCCGTCGTGGAACTCGTCAGGCCCCATGACCCCGCGGATGTGGTAGCGGTCCTCCAGCCGGTCGTAGGTCGCCATGCTGGAGAAGAACCGGCCGATCTCGACCATCAGCTCCAGGCCGTAGTAGCGCAGGAAGTCCCGGTCCGCGGTGGTCTCCACGTACTGCCAGACGTTGTAGGCGATCGCCAGGTTGATGTGGCGTTGCAGCTGCGAGTGGTCGGGCTTCCACTCCCCGGAGACGGGGTTGAGGTGCATCTGCTGGCTCTCCTCGCGCCCGTCGGAGCCGCTCTGCCACGGGAAGATCGCCCCTTCGTGCCCCGCCGACCGGGCACGCCTCCGTGCCTCGTCGAGTCGTCGGTAGCGGTAGAGCAACAGCGAGCGGGTCAGCACCGGCATCCTCGTGTTCAGGTACGGCAGGATGAAGACCTCGTCCCAGAAGATGTGGCCCCGGTACGCCTCGCCGTGCAGTCCTCGGGCGGGTACCCCGACATCACGGTCGATGGTGTTGTGGGACGTCGTCTGCAGCGCATGGAAGGTGTGCAGGTTGAGGACGTGTTCGATCCGCTCGCGGTCCCCGAAACGCACCTCGAAGCGGTCCCACAGTTGGGCCCACTGGGCAACGTGTCGGCGGAGCAACTCGTCGAAGTCGGGCGCTGCCGCTGCACTGCGTCTCGCCGACTCGTAGGGCTCGGTGATCGCCGGGTCACCGCCGACGACGACCGCAACGACCTTCTCGACCGTGACCGACCCACCGTCGACGAGACCGACGTCGAGCTCGTGGCCGACCAGCCCGTCGTCCTCGAACCATCGGCGGTCACATCGGTCGCCCTCGCCAGCATCCGTTCCCGCCACGACCGTGCGGGCGACCTCGGCGATGCGCACGCGCGACTGGTTGGTCTCGACCACCACACCGACGGTCCGCTCGTCGACCTCCTCCCGTGCGAGGACCTCGAGGTGGAGGTCCGACAGGTCCCGGTACCGCTCGACGCCGCTGTTGCGGATGCTCGTGTCGATCGCGGACCGGACCGTCAGCTTCCCGGAGAACCCCTGGGCGCCGAAGGTCGTCTCGAGGGCGGCGAGCTGCGGATCGACCATGTGCACGATCCGCCGTTGGGTCACGTACAGGTGTTGACCTGGAGCCAGCTCCACACACAGGTGGCGCGTCAGGACTCCCCGCCGCAGATCCAGGGAGATCCGATACTCGACGAGTTCCGCGTCGGAGGGCGAGAACCAGTCACCATCGTCCACCCGGAAGCCCAGCACCAGCCAGTTCGGCAGGTTGACCATGGACTCGTTGGTGACCTCGACCCCGTCGACGTCGTCGGCGAGTCGGTTGAACAGCCCTGCCCGGTAGGTCCCCGGGTAGTGCACACCGTCGGCTCGACACTCCGGAGCAGCCCCCCGGCTGGCGAGCACACCGTTGCCCAGGGTGCACAGCGCCTCCCGCAGCCCCTCCTCGTGCGGGTCGTACCCCTCGTAGGTCAGCGTCCACTCGTCCACGCCCGCCCCTGCCTCTGCCGCTGGATGGACCCTGTCGGGTCACTGTGCCGGAGCGTGGCACGGCCTGCTCGGGCCGAAGGGCCCGGCAGGGTCGGCCCGAGCGACCGCCTCCGGCAGCCGACGGTCACGACCCGAGGGCCCTGGTCCCGAGTACCGAGGGTCCTGGTCGGGAGAACTCCCGTCCGGCTAGGTCGTACCGAAGCCGAAGCCGGGCCGTTCTGACGAGCCCAGGATCTCGCGGTGCTCGGTGCCCTTCTCGGCCTGCTCCGCCCGGAAGGAGGCGAGCCGCTCGGCCAGCTCCGGGTCACTCAACGCCAGGATCTGGGCGGCGAGCAGCGCCGCGTTGCGGCCGCTGTCGATCCCGACGGTGGCGACGGGGACCCCGGGTGGCATCTGCACGATCGAGTAGAGGGCGTCGGCACCGCCGAGGTGGTCCGAGAGGCACGGCACCCCCACCACCGGCAACGACGTGTGCGCGGCGACGACGCCGGGCAGGTGCGCGGCACGGCCGGCGCCGGCGATCAGGACCCGGTAGCCCGCTTCCGCGGCCCCGCTGGCCCAGCTGGTCACCTTGGCGGGGTTGCGGTGCGCTGACATGACGTCGAGCGTGTGCGGGACCTCGAGGTCCACCAACTGCTCGGACGCCTTCTCCATCACGGGCAGGTCCGTCTTGGACCCCATCACGATGCCGACCGTCGGGGTGTTGGACACGCTGGCTCCTCGGACGCCGCTGGGTCCGCCGGGGTGATGGCGGGCTCGGCGTCGAGCCTAGTCCGACGTCGGTGCCCGTCAGACCCCCGCCGCGATGTCGGGGCGCCGGTAGAGACCGCCGTCGTCGTCCGGGTCCGCGGGCCCGATCTCGTCGGCGGCCGCGTACGCGCGTGACCGTGCCGTCGCCACGTCTGGACCGGTCGCGGTGACGTCCAGCACGCGCCCTCCGGCGGTCACCAGCCGTCCGGCGTCGTCCCGTTCGGTGCCCGCGTGGAACACCTCGACGCCGGGGTGGGCGCCGGCGGCGGCGACCCCGTCCAGCGCGAGCCCCCTGGCGTAGCTGCCCGGGTAACCCGCGGAGGCCAGCACGACGGTCACCGCCGCCAGCTCGTTCCACGCCACCTCGACGTCGCGGACCGAGTCGGTCGCCGCCGACCACAGCAGCTCGCCGAGGTCGCTGGCGAGGCGGGGCAGCACCACCTGCGTCTCGGGGTCCCCGAAACGGGCGTTGAACTCGAGCAGCTTCGGTCCCTCGGCTGTCTCGACCAGTCCCGCGTACAGCAGCCCCCGGTAGGTCGCGCCGCGATCGGCGAGCTCGGCCAGGACGGGGCGGAAGACCAGGTCGGCGAGGTGACCGATGTCGCTCACCCCGAAGCCCGCGACGGGCGTGTAGGCACCCATCCCACCCGTGTTCGGTCCGATGTCACCGGCATGGGCCCGCTTGTAGTCCTGGGCGGGTTCGAGCAGCACCACCTCGTCCCCGTCGCACACTCCGAAGACGCTGCGTTCGGGCCCGGCCAGGAACTCCTCGATCACCACCTGGCTACCGGCCGCCCCGAACGCTCCGTGGACCAGCACGTCGTCGACCGCTTCGCGCGCCTCGACCAGCTCCTCGCAGACCCGCACCCCCTTGCCGGCGGCCAGCCCGTCCGCCTTGACCACGTACGGCGCACCGAACCGCTCGAGGGCCGACCACGCCTCGTCGCGGTCGCTCGTCGCGACGGCGCCTCCCGTGGGGGCACCGGCGGCCGCCATCACCTGCTTCGCGAACGCCTTGGAGCCCTCGATGCGGGCACCCGCGGCGGTCGGGCCGAACGCGGCGATGCCGCGACGCGCCAGCTCGTCGACCACGCCGGCC
>SKTG01000119.1 GCA_007118045.1 Nitriliruptoraceae bacterium | reverse complement strand
CCGGCGGCCGCGGCGCGACCGCGCGGACCCCTCCACCTCGGTGCCCCACCGGTCGTCGACCGGGGTCTCCCCCTGGTAGCTCACGTGGTCTCCTGGCGTCGCCGCCGGTCGGTGATGGGGCACCGCTCGTCGCCACCCCTGAGGGAGCGGGTTCGCGGCCGGTGCGGGTCTCGGGCGGCACGCCGGCCCATGGGTCCGGACCGACGGGTCCCGCCTCCCCCCAAGTGTTTCACGGGGACGCAGTGTTCCACGCCTCGGCGACCGCGTCGGGCAGCCGGGCCGTCCCCGGCATCACGGTACGGTGCCCGACCGGCCGAACGGGAGGAGCACCGGTGGCTGCGGAACCCGACACCGCGTCCCTCGTCGAGCTCGTCCGGCGCTCGGTGATCGGGGAGCGCGAGGCGGTCGAGACCCCGTTCGGTCCCCGACGCGTCGTCTACGCGGACTACACGGCTTCGGGTCGCGCGCTGACGTTCATCGAGGACCACATCCGCGAGATCGTGCTGCCGCTGTACGCGAACACGCACACGGAGACGTCGGGCACCGGTCGGCAGACGACGCGCTTCCAGGCCGAGGCGCGCGACATCGTGCGTGACGCCTTCGGGGCCACGGACGATCACGCCGTGCTGTTCACGGGGACCGGGTCCACCGGGGCCATCGACAAGCTGGTCCGTGCGCTCGGGTTGCGGTTGCCCGCCGAGCTCGATGCGCGCTACGGACTGAGCGAACGCATCCCGCTCGCCGAACGCCCGGTGGTCTTCATCGGCCCGTACGAGCACCACTCGAACGAGCTCCCCTGGCGCGAGACGATCGCCGACGTGATCCGCATCCCCGAGGACGCGGACGGGCACGTCGACCTCGAGGCGCTGGAGACGGCCCTGCTGGAGACGGCGGACCGACCGCTGCGGATCGGGTCGTTCTCCGCCGCGTCCAACGTCACCGGCATCCTGACCGACACCCGGGCGGTGTCGGTGCTGCTGCACCGGCACGGCGCGCTGTCGTTCTGGGACTGCGCGGCCGCGGCCCCCTACGTCGACGTCGCCATGGCGCCCCACCGACCCGCCGCGGACGGGGACACGAGCGAGGCCCACCTCGACCACAAGGACGCGATCTTCGTCTCGCCGCACAAGCTGGTGGGCGGTCCCGGGACCCCGGGGTTGCTCATCGCCCGCCGCGCACTGTTCGGCAAGGGCGCGCCCACGGTCCCCGGCGGAGGCACGGTCAGCTACGTCAACGCCACCGACCACCGCTACGTCGAGGACGTCGAACGGCGGGAGGAAGGCGGGACGCCGGACATCGTGGGCGCGATCCGCGCGGGGCTGGTGTTCCAGCTCAAGCGAGCGGTCGGCGTCGAGACCATCCGTGCCCATGAGCAGCACGCGATCCACCGAGCGGTCACCGAGTGGCGCGAGGAGCCGGGTCTGGAGATCCTCGGCAACCTCGAGGCGGAGCGGTTGTCGATCGTCTCGTTCGTGATCCGGCACGGGCGCGGGTACCTGCACCACGAACTGGTGGTGGCGCTGCTCAACGACCTGTTCGGGATCCAAGCCCGGGGCGGGTGTTCGTGCGCCGGCCCGTACGGCCATCGGCTGCTGGGCATCGACGAGGACCGTTCGCACGCGTTCGAGCGCGCCATCGTGGACGGCTGCGCCGGCGTCAAGCCCGGCTGGGTGCGGGTCAACTTCGCCTGGTTCCTGGCCGAACCGGTGCTCTCGTTCATCATCGACGCCGTGCGGCTCGTCGCCCGGCACGGCTGGCGGATGCTGGACGCGTACCGGTTCGACCCCGAGAGCGGCCGGTGGACCCACCGCGAGGGCGCCGCGACGCCACGGATGTCGCTCGAGGACGTTCGCTACCGCGACGGTGACGTGAGCTGGCCCCGGGCCCGGCTCGAGCTGCCGGACGCGGCGCTGGACGAGGTGCTGACCGAGGCCCGAGAACTGCTCGTCGCCGGCTCGGGTGCGGCACCCGAGCCGCCTGTGCCCCTCCCACCCGAGATCGAGGCCTTGCGCTGGTTCCCCTTGCCCGGGGAGGGAGCTCCCTCCGCCGACCGATCCGCCGCGGAGCTCGACGACTCCGTGGTGCATCGCGCCGACGTCGCAGGGTCGCTCGAGCCGTGACGGCGGGGAACGCAGCGCTCCGTCGGCGTGGGAAGGTGCCCACCTCCACAGGCGTCGCCGGAACACCGTGGCCTTGCTTGGCGTCGCGGGAGCGCCGTGGTCTCGCCAGGCGTCGCGGGAAAGCACGGTCTCATCAGGCGTCGCGGGGATGACCGCAGCCTGCTCGGTGATGCGGGAACGTCGTGACCTCCGCAGGCGGCCTTGCTCGGCGACGGGGGAACACTGCCGCCTCGGCCCGGCAGGAAGCGGTGCTGGCCGGTCTCGACCCACGGCCCTCGTCAACCGCTGACGAGCTCGGGGGGCAGGTGCTGGGTGTCGCTGAACGACTGCAACGTGAAGATGTGCTGCCCGGCGATCGGGACCGAGCGCAGGAGCGTCAGCGAGGCGTGGTCCGAGGCGAAACGTTCCCACTCCCAGGGCTCGGGTTCGAGCCCGAGCAGGTGTCCGAGCACCACCGAGTTGGTGCCGGCGTGGGCGATCATGAGCATGCGCAACGGCTGGTCCGGGACGTGCCACAGACCGTCGTCGGTGCGCTGGACGCCGCGCTCGGCCAGTTCGTTGCTCAAACCGATGGTCACGCGGGCGTGGAAGTCCCGGAACGACTCGCCGCCGGGCATGCCCTCCCACCACGCATCCCGTGGCCGTTCCCGGGCGTCTCGGAGCCTTCGGCCGACCTCCGCCGCCGGCGTGCCCTGCCAGGACGCGGGCATCCGGATCTCGTGTAGCCAGACACGGTCCTCGATGACGGCCGGACGGCTTCGTTCGAGCAACGGCGCCGCCGTGGCCTGCGACCGCGTCGCGGTGGACACGAGCACCTCGTCGAAGTGCTCGGTCGCGAGCCGCTGCGCGGCAAGCTCGGCCTGCTGACGGCCGAGCTCGGTCAGGTCGGGGTCGACCTGTGCCTCGCGGCCGAGGTTCCACTCCGGTTGCGCATGACGTAGCAGCACGATCTCCATGAGCGGTGACGCTACCCCGCCAGCCGCCGTGCGGAAGACGACGCCGGCGAGACCGACCTCCGCCGCCGTGGTGATCCCGACGAACGCTGCGAGGGCGGTCCACCTGACTGCCGCGAACGCTGGCGTCAGACATGGTGTGTGCTCGCGGGCAGCCTTGCAGGAGACGACGGCCGCCGGCACCCGGGGTGAGAGTGGCGCGCGGCGGGCGTGGCTGGAGACCGTGGTCGCCGGCGCGGTTGTGGCTACCGCGTCGGTCGGCCCGGCCGAGAGCCCCTGACGGACGGCCTTCACCATCGTGATCGTGCCGGCCAAGCGCACGGTGCAACATCGCTCACGCTCCTGACGCCCGGCGGTGGGGGTGGGGCTCGGTCACGGAGGGGCCCGGTCGGGGTCGCCGCCCGGATCACGGCCGTCGGCGTCATCGGGTGGCCGATCGGGCTGGCCGGCTCGTCGACGGTCGCCGGGCGGATGGTTGCCGTCGGCTCGGCGATGGTCGCCGGGTGGGTCGTGGCCGCCGGCGCCGTCTGGCGGTCGTCCGGGCCGGTCGGGCTGGTCGGGCCGTCCGGTCTGGTCGGTCTGGTCGGGCTGGTCGGTCTGGTCGGTCCGGTGGGTGGGGTGGAAGGTGACGGTGGTGCCCTCGATGTGCAGGGTCCAGCCGTCGTGGT
>SKTG01000147.1 GCA_007118045.1 Nitriliruptoraceae bacterium | reverse complement strand
TTTCGCGACAAAGAGTCGAGTTGCACCGATCTCGTGGCCGATTATCCGGGGATAGGAGACACTTCGAGGCGGAGGTCCTAATAGTTTGCAGGGCTTCAATTCTGCCTTCATGTCCGACAAACCTCTGAACCGTACCAGCGAGTGTGTTAACCGGTATTCCGACAGAGTAGTCATTGTGGGAGCGGGACGCCCGTACCGTGAGGCGATAAGAGACGTCCCGTGTCTCAGTGGGGCTATTCTCCGATGAGCGTGCCGTACATACCCTGCTGACGGTGCGAACCGGCGCTGCAGAAGTACTCGAATTCGACGGTCTGATCAGCGACGAACTGGATCGTGTCGGTTGCTCCGGCTGATATCACATCCGTCGCCGCGTCGAACTCGTCGACGACCCAGTCGTGGTTTCCTCCGGCGGTTAGACTGATGACCTCGTCAGGTTCGTCCAGCGGCTTCTCTCCATTTCCCCCGCGATGAGCGGTAGCGACATGATAGCCATGAGACAGGACCACATAGCAATTCGAGTTACGCTACTTATCTTCATTGATGCACCTCCGAGAGGAAATATTCGATGCCCGTGGAGTATACGAACAGCCGAGGAATAGCGGCAAATAAGGATGGTCACGGCGCGATCTTCTCTTCGGAAATAGCTTACAAGCGCATTCAGCTCCTCCCGGCTTCGCCAACTCTCGCTCACTATCGTGTCCGTTCCAAGGCGTTTCACAGCCAGGATGCAGTATGGTGCTGCCTCCCGAGCCAGGCGTCGACGGTGCGCGTCGTTATCGACGCTGTGGGCGTACGCTATTCGTCGTGGCCGGTCACGCGGCGCCTGCGTGCCGGCGGATTACATACGGAACCGTTCATGTCCGGCTTCTTCGTCTGGTGGCACCGTACCTGTGATGTGCGTCCGGTTGCCGACTACGCGCGTGGTTCAATAGTATGGGACGAATGGATACCCCCAAACGCAATTTCACCGGATTCGGTCTGAACATGAATCCCGTGGTGTCGGTTGCGAGCGCTCTGGTGATTCTGGGTTTCTCCGTGTACGCGCTCGTACGACTGGAGCAGGTGAACGAGCTGCTGCAGACCGTCAACGACGTGGTGATCACCAACTTTGACTGGATCTTCATCCTGAGCAGCAACCTGTTCATCATCGTGTGTATCGGCCTGGCGGTGTCACGGCTCGGGCGAGTGCGGATCGGAGGGCTCGAGAGCAAACCGGAGTTCTCCGATTTTGCGTGGTACTCGATGCTGATCTCCGCCGGTATGGGTATCGGGCTGATGTTCTGGGCGGTGGGAGAACCCCTGACCCACTATTCGGAAGCGCCTCCTATCTTCGGCGGATCCGATTCCGCGGTTACTGCGATGGCCGCCACGTTTCTTCACTGGGGGCTCCACCCGTGGGGAACGTACGCGCTGGTGGCACTGGGGCTGGCGTACTTCGCGTTCAACCGGAAGTTGCCGCTTTCGTTCCGTTCGCTCTTTTATCCATTTTTCGGCGACAAGATCTACGGCGTCCTGGGAGACGCGGTGGATACGTTTGCGGTGCTGGCCACGATGTTCGGTCTTGCGACGTCACTCGGCCTGGGTACGATGCAGATCAATAGTGGGCTGGACTTCATGTTCGGCACCGGAATCGGTACAGGTATGCAAGTGGGGATCATCGCGGGAGTGACGCTGCTCGCGGTGGTGTCCGTCATGGCCGGCATCAACAAGGGTGTACGATTTCTCTCGGAGATAAACATCAAGCTCTCCCTGGTGTTCATGGTGTTGATTTTCCTGTTGGGACCGACCCTGTACATCCTGCGGATTTTTATCCAATCGGTGGGCCTGTACTTCGGTGGACTGATCGAGCATTCCACATTTCTCTCGTTGAACGGAAACGGTGACTGGCAGGGAGACTGGACGGTATTCTATCTCGCCTGGTGGATCTCCTGGTCCCCGTTCGTGGGAATGTTCATCGCCCGGATCTCCCGGGGACGAACGATCCGCGAATTCATCGTGGGGGTTCTACTCCTGCCTTCACTGGTTTCGTTTTTCTGGTTGTCGGTTTTTGGTGGGTCGGCAATTCAGCTGAACAGCATTGCCGGAGGCGCGCTCTTTGAGACGGTTCAGGACAACTACCCGATCGCGCTTTTCGAGATGGTGAATCTGCTCCGGATAACGATCGCCCCCGCAGTCGTTCGGATGCTGCTGTATATCGTTATCACCGCCCTGGTGATCTCTTACTTCATCACATCCTCCGACTCGGGATCGCTCGTAGTGGACAAACTCACCTCCGGCGGCGTGATCAAATCGCCCCGGCACCAGCGCGCGTTCTGGGCGATACTGGAAGGGATGCTTGCGGCGACTCTCCTGGTGATCGGCGGCGAAACAGCACTCTTCGCGCTCCAGACCGCGGTGATTACAGCCGGGCTGCCGCTTGCAGCTCTGCTTCTGGTTATCTCGTTCGCACTCGTGAAGGACATTTCCCATACCCAGAGGCGGCAGGAGGCGATTACCAGGAAAAACACAATCGTCACGCTGCTCTCGGAACTCGAGCGCGAAGAGATCGGTCAACCCCTGGAGGAGCCGGAAGAATAAATGGGCGGCGGTGGCCACTCGCAACACTCTCTTTACGGTTCAATCCGCGCGCGGCATCTCGAAAAGACTGCCCCGCTTCCGGCCCACTCTCTGACCAGCGCCGTGGGCAGCCCCGTCGCGCTGGTTTCCGAGTGTCCCGTTGAACCGGCACGAGTTCTCACGGCCTGCCCGGTACGCCGGGCAGGCGCCGCATGTTGTGTATGGGTTCACCGTCACGACCGTACCCGACGGGTACTGGCGCCCGGCGATTGTTGCCGGCCGGGCAAGCGTTGCACCGATTTCATGGCCGATTATCCGGGGATAGGAGACCGTTCGGTTCGGGAACTTCGATACATGCTGCCGACAACGGTTCGGTAATCGATACAACCTTCATGTCTCCTTCAGTCGGTACGCTTCGCGGGCGGTTCCGCCGAAGATCCGGGAGCGCTCGTCATCCGACAACCGCGAAAGTAACGCGACGACCGTGGCCACCCATCCTGCGTACGTCGCCGCAACAAGGCAGACCGGCCAGTCGCTTCCGAACATCAACCGTCGTGGCCCGAAAGTCTCGAGAAGATGATCGACGTATCGGGCAATCTGCTGCTCGCTCCATTGTTTCCAGTTTGCCTCAGTCACGAGACCGGAGAGTTTACAGTAGATGTGCTCGCGGGCGGCGAGATCCGTAATGTGCGCCGCCCAACGGTCAAACGACTCGTCCCAGATAGACGGTTTACCGGCATGGTCGAGTATGAAACGTTGGTGCGGATGTCGATCGACGAAGCGCAGCGTGTTGGGCAACTGATGCTCGAATACGAGAATATCGTAGGCGAGGCCGTACCGGTTGAGGCTCCTGACGCCGCGATTGAAATCGTATCCGAGTATGAAGTCGGGGTCCGGCTCGTCCTGGATGACATGGCGAACGCCGACAAACGCCGGATTGCTCGACCACTTCTCCAGGTACGAGTCCACACGCCGGTCACTGAGCGGTGCCCAGCCGACTACGCCGGCGATCGGCCCGCCCTCGTCGGCGAGGGAAAGCAGCCACTCGGTCTCCGCTGCTGTCTGGCGAGCTTGAACGGCAATTGATCCATCGATACCGGCTCGCTGTAACTCGGCGCGCAGGTCATCGATGGTGAAATCGCGCTTGAGCATCGCCATCTCATCGCCGAGCCAACCGTACTCCGCCT
>SKTG01000021.1 GCA_007118045.1 Nitriliruptoraceae bacterium | reverse complement strand
GCGTCGGCCAGGCCCGTCGAGAGCTCGTGCATCCCGCCTCGTGGGAACCAGACTCCCTCGACGGTGTCGAGGTAGGTGATCACCGAGTACATGGCCAACGCCTGCATCGGCGCCAGTCCGGCGTACATCGCCTGGAACGCGAACAACCGGCGCAGTCGCTCGTCCTCGAAGTGGCGGTCCACCCCGTTCTGCAGCCGCCCGAAGCCACCGCTCGCGATGAGCCGGGCGAGCGCTCCCGGCGTTCGGAGCAGATCCAGCGGGGACGACACGTCGCGGTCGATGAACGCGTCGAACTCGATGTCGTACAGCCGGGTGATCCACGCCACGAAGCGGTCGAACCCGGCGACCTCCCGGGCTCCAGCGAAGGATCGGAGCTCATCGCGCATCGCCTCACGTCCGGCGCGCACATGGATCGCGCTGCCGTCCCAGAACGCTGCCCGGTAGGCGGGGTCGAGACGCACCAGGTCGAGGTGGTCGGTGAGTTCCGCATCCGCCGCTCGGAAGGTGTCCTCCAACACGCCCCGCATCGTCAGCACCGCCGGACCGGTGTCGAACCGGAACCCCGCTTCGGCCCACAGCCCGGCGCGTCCACCCGGCCGGTCGCCGCGTTCCAGCACGGTCACCTCGACGCCTCTGCTCGCCAGATGGCAGGCGGCCGACAGCCCGCCGAGGCCTGCACCGACGATCACGACCCGGCGACCGGAGGGGATCATGCGCGGACCTCCGAGCGTCCAAGGTCGCGGGCCGGACGCCCGGTGCGGTCGAGCCAGGAGACGACCGCGACGTGGGGCATCGTCAACGCCGCGAGCAGACCGAGGTGGGCGCTGACGAGCCCCTGGGCCCCGCCTGCACCCCACCACAGCACGGCCAGGACAGCCAGACTGGCGGCGGTCGGTAGGGCGGCGAGCCGCGCGAAGCGTCGCAGCGGTGGTCCGAGCCGGTCATCGGCCAGGTCGTGGGCGTTGCGGGGGTCCAGCGATAGCAGGCGACTCACGTGCCGGGCGGCATGCCAGCAGCCGAAGTAGACGGCGAAGGCGGCCAGGGGTGGGATGATGGCGAACACCACGACGAGGACGACCAGGTCCAGTGCGACGCGCGCGTCTCCGTCGCTCAGCGTTCGCCAACCCGTGATCACCGCAGCCGACAGCGTCGCAACGAGCAGAACGTTACGCACCCCGGGGGTGACGAGCGTTCCCAGCTCGGGTGCGAGCGCGGTCAGGACCGGCTCGACCTGCTCGGTGTGGAGGGCGATGGGCAGCGCGACGGTCGGTAGACCGAACGCCGCCACGGCCAGCAAGCGGTAGCGCGGGGTCTCGCCACGTCGCAGCGCGTGGAACTCGACGTCCCCGGCACCGAAGTGCGCTGCCGACACCGCGAGGAACACCAGGGCCGACGGCAGGGGAGCCACACGCAGGAGCCCGAAGAAGCCAGCGGCCAGAGCCACGTAGGCGAGTAGGCCCGCGGCGGCGTGCCGCCACGGCAGGCGTCGGCCGAGCAGCCACTCCGGCACCAGGTGGTCGACGGCGCCGTGGGGTAGGCCGATGAGCAGGCCACCGGCGAGCACGACCCAGAGGGTGCCGGTGTCGAGCAGTCCGGGCACGGCACCGAGCGTGAGCACGCCCACCATGGCGCTGAGGCTCCCGACCGACGCCGTGCGCGAGGCCACGGGGAACAGTGCCGGCGAGGCCGCGGCGCTGATCGTGGGCACGGGAACACCGTCCTGGTGGGAGCCGGGCCGCGCGGTGGCACAGCCATCGGACGCCCTCGCGCCCGTGCCCAGCTTTCGAACGCGAGCGGGTCCCGGACGGGCCGTTCATGGGGACGCGCGTCGGCCGCAACCGACCCGCCGACGGTGTGCTACCGCGGCTCCGTGTGGACGAGCAGCGCATCTAGCCACGGTGGTCGCGAGGATCCCCCGTGACCACGGCCACGGCACGGAAGACGTCGATCTTCAGCTCGTCGAGGTCGCTGAGCTCCCCGGTCACGCCCAGCCGAGTTGTTGCAACGCATGCGCGTCGTTCCAGACCTTCGTGAGGTGCCGGATGTGGCCGCCCTCGAACTGCATCACGTAGACGTAGTCGCTCTCGACCTTGGCGCCCGTCGCAGCGACCGGCCCGCCCTCGCCGGTGTGGGTGCCCCTGAAGACGGCGTACGTGATCACGCAGTCTCGGGCGGAGTCCTCGGCGAAGCACCTCAGCTCGTACTCGCCGTCCGGAAGGCACCCGATGAGCCAGGCCATCCAGTCCGCGTACGCCTCCACGGTGCCGATGTCGGCCAGCGCCGGGGCTTGTGCGGAGAACGTCGCGTCGGGGTGGCAGTACTGCTTGCAGCCTTCCCACCCCTTCCCGGTCTCGCAGGCGACGAAGAAGTGCTCGGCGGTCTCGCGGATCGTGCTCATCGGCAACTGCTCCTCTCGAGGACGACGCTGGCTCATCCTGAGCGCGCCTCGGGCGGAGTGTCAACGGTCGCTCGCCGGGGTGGACCGCGGCTTCATGCGATGCCGGAACCACGAGCCGCTCGAGCCGGGGCATCGTCGTCCGATCCGTGTGGCCACGGACACCCACCGACCGACCTCCGATGCTGGTGTGCGAGGTCGGTCGGTACGCGTTCGTCGATGTCACGAGCGGGTGCGGGGGAACTCCCTCCGCACCCCACGGAGTCACTCGTCGAGGGCGTTCCGGAGGAAGGTCGCCATCTGCGCCCTGGTGACCTCGTTGGTAGGGCAGTACGCGGTCGACGTGCACCCGCTGGTGATACCGGCGGCCGCGATGGCACCGATGCCGTCGGCGTGTCGGTGGTCGTCAGCCACGTCGTCGAAGCCGGCCACGGAACCCGCGGGCAGATCGAGTCCACGCTGGAGGAACGTCGCCATCTGCGCGCGACTCACCGGGTCCGACGGGCAGTACCGACCCGGCCCGCAGCCCACGGTGATGCCAGCCTCGGCCACGGCTCCGATCCCCGCCGCGTGACGATGATCGGCGCCGACGTCGTCGAACCCGTCCACGGAGCCATCGGGTAGGTCGAGGGCGCGCTGCAGGAACGTGGCCATCTGGCCACGCGTGATGGAGTCGCCGGGGCAGAAGAGCTGCGCGGTGCAGCCCTGGGTGATGCCCCGATCGACGAGCCAGGCGATCCCCGGAGCGTGCTGGTGATGCGCTGGAACGTCGTCGAACGGCCCGGCCACGGGCTCCGTGACCGTGAACGGAGCGTAGTCGTCGTCCTCGAGCCATCCCAGGTACGACTCGACCTCCGGCACGCTCTCGTTGAAACAGAGCATCGCGGTCGGGTAGACGCCCGGGTCGAGCACGGCGACGGAGTAGGGCAGTGAGAACGTCCCCGCCGCATCGGTCAGGACCGGGACCTGGTGCTGACCGGAGAAGTTGCCCTCCGGCATCCAGGCGAACACGAACAACGCGTCGGCACGGACGCCACCCCATTCGGCTCCGGGGGTCGGCGGACACCCGGAGCCGGAGACCGTGACCGCGGTGCCCGGAGGGCCGGACGCGGGATCCAAGCCGTAGTTGAACGTGTCGGACGCGGCATCGCTCGCGTCAGCCGTTCCCACGCCGAGCGCCGCGGTCAACGCGACGACGAGCGCGAGTCCTGCCAGCCGAACCCCGATGGTCGGTGGTGCATGGCCGGTTGAGGCCCTCATCGTCATCCCCTGTGTCGTCGGCGGAGCACCGAGCGACCTGACCCCTGGCCCCGCCGGAACCGATATCCCCGGCGGAGCACCGAGCGACCTGACCCCTGGCCCCGCCGGAACCGATATCCCCG
>SKTG01000096.1 GCA_007118045.1 Nitriliruptoraceae bacterium | reverse complement strand
GGGTCGAGGTGGAGGAGGCGAAGCGCCACCCGGGGGACTTCGTCCTCTGGAAGCGCGCCAAGGCGGGCGAGCCGAGCTGGCCCTCGCCCTGGGGCGACGGCCGTCCGGGCTGGCACATCGAGTGCTCCGCCATGGCGGCCAAGCACCTGGGCCATGGCTTCGACATCCACGGTGGCGGGCTCGACCTGGTCTTCCCGCACCACGAGAACGAGATCGCGCAGCACGAGGCCGCCCACGGCGGGCAGTTCGCCCGGTACTGGGTCCACAACGGCATGGTCCGCATGGGTGACGACAAGATGTCGAAGTCGGTCGGCAACGTCGTGTCGCTCGAGGACGCCGTCACCGACTGGGGGCCCGGTCCCCTGCGCCTGTGGTACCTGTCCGCCCAGCACCGCACGCCGTTGACCTTCGATGCCGACCGGCTGCAGGACGCGAGATCGGTGCACCAGCGCTTCACGACGTTCCTGCGGTCCGCCCGCCGGGTGGGTGGTGACGTCGAGGCCGATCCCGCGGGTGCCGCCCCGCACGTCACGGCCTTCCGCGCTGCCATGGACGACGATCTCAACGCTCCCGCCGCGATCGCCGCGCTGCACGAGCTGGTCACCGCCGGCAACGAGACCCTTACGCGCGCCGAGGGTGGCGCCGACGACGCGGCGGCGCTCGTGGCCGGGTTCGCGGAGGCGCTCGTCCACCTCGGCGACGAGGTCCTCGGACTGGCGCTGGAGACCGCCCTCGCCGACGCGGCCGGGCTCGAGGACCAGCTGGGCACCCTGGTCGAGCAGCTGTTGCAGCAGCGGCAGCAGGCTCGGGCGGCGAGGGACTTCACCACGGCGGACGACATCCGCGACAAGCTCTCCGCCGCCGGCGTGGTGGTCGAGGACGGTCCGGACGGTCCCCGGTGGTACGCCGCCGCGGCGTCGACGTCGCGGTGAGCCGCGACCCCCGTTCGGGTCGTCGAAGGGGACGCCTGGTCGGCGGCATCCACCCCGTCCGTGAGCTGCTCCGCTCCCCGCAGGAGCTCGATCGCGTGCTGGTGGCCGGGGAACGTGCCGACGAACCGGCCATGGCGGAGATCGTGGCCCTGGCTCGCGCTCGGGGGATCGCCCTCGAACGGTGGGACCGTGGCGACCTCGACGAACGCGCGGAGGGCCTCGTTCACCAGGGCGTCCTGGCCGAGGGTCCGCCCCTGCCGAGCGCCACCCTCGAGCAGGTGCTGGAGCGGGCCGATCGTGCCGGGGAGCCGTCGTTGCTGGTGGCGCTCGACGGGGTGACCGATCCACACAACCTCGGTTCCATCGCCCGGACCGCCGAGGCCGTCGGCGCCCACGGCCTGCTGGTGCCGCAGCGTCGCACGGCCGGCATCACGGCGACCGCGGAGAAGGCGGCGGCTGGAGCCCTGGCCCACCTGCCCGTCGTGCCCGTCGTGAACCTGGCGCGGACCCTGGAGCGGCTCCACGAGCGCGGCGTTTGGTCCCTGGGGCTCGACGGCGACGCCGAGGTCACGCTGGCGGATCACCCCCTGGTGACCGAACCCTGCGTCCTGGTCGTGGGGGCGGAGGGCGACGGGCTCGCCCGTCTGACCCGCGAACGCTGCGACGCCCTGGTGCGCCTACCGATGCTGGGCCGGGTCGGCTCGCTCAACGCCTCGGTCGCGGCCGGCGTCGCGCTGTACACGTTGCTGGACCGCCGCGGGTGAGCTCGCGCGGCGGGTCACGGAGGTGGACGTGCCGTACCGGATCCTGAGCATCGACGGGGGCGGCATCCGGGGGCTGATCCCCGCGATCGTGCTGCGTGAGCTGGAAGGCCTGTCGGGACGCCGCACGCACGAGCTGTTCGACCTGGTGGTCGGGACCTCGACCGGTGCCCTGCTCGGGCTCGGCCTGACGACGCCGGACCCGGAGGGCGGTGCCCGCTACGCCGCCGACGACCTCGTCTCGCTCTACCGTGACTCGGGACCGTACATCTTCTCGCGTTCGCTGACGTACCGGGCCCGCAGCGTGAACGGGCTGACCAACGCCAAGTACCCGGCGTCCGGGCTGGAGCGCACGCTCGAGCGCTACTTCGGCGACGCGCGGCTGGCCGACCTCCTCGGTGACGTGCTGGTGCCCGCCTACGAGACCGAGCTGCGCGAGCCGTTCCTGTTGCGCAGCCGGCGTGCCCGCTCCTCGGCCAGCTACGACTTCGCGCTGCGTGACGCCGCGCGGGCGGCGACCGCGGCTCCGACCTTCTTCCAGGCCGCACGCGTCAGCGCAGCCGACGGGCGACGCTGGTCGCTGATCGATGGTGGCGTCTTCGCCAACAACCCGACGATGGTGGGCATCGTGGAGGCCATCGCCGCCGATGACGCGGACGACGTGCTCAGCGTCTCGCTCGGGACCGGTGACCTCACCCGGCCCCTTCGGTACGAGCGGATCCGTTCGTGGGGTCTGCTGCGTTGGGCACGGCCCCTGATCGACGTGGTCTTCGACGCCGGCATGAGCACGGTGGACTTCCAGGCCCAGCAGCTGGCGAGGGCCGCCGGACGACCGGAGGGTCACGTGCGCTTCGACGTCCGGCTGTCCGGTGTGAGCGACGACATCGACGATGCCGGGGCCGCGAACCTGCGGGCGCTGGAGGAGCTCGCCGACCGGCTCCTCCAGGAGCGCGCCGGCGACCTGGAACGTCTGGCCGAGCTGCTCGACCGGCAGGGGTAGCGTCCCGGCCGTCCCGCCCCGTCCGCCGCTCCGGAGCCCTTCGTGCGACCGACCGACCTCGCCCACCTCGCCGTGCCCGCCGATCCGCAGCTCCACCCCGACGGACGCCGCATCGCCTACGTCGTCAGCCAGCCGGATCCGGAGGAGGACCGCTACGTCCGCCGCGTCCACGTGGCCGACGGGGACGCCGGCACGGGGTTCACGCACGGCCCCGGTGACACCACGCCGCGCTGGTCCCCGGACGGACGTTGGCTCGCGTTCCTGCGCACGGCCGCGGGCGACGACGCCAGGCCCCAGCTGGCCGTGATGCCCGCCGACGGTGGCGAGGCGACCGTCCGGACGCAGCTGCCGCTCGGCGTCTCCGACCTGGCGTGGTCACCCGACGGCTCGCAGCTGGTCGTGGTCGGCGAGGAGTGGGCCCCGGAGCTCGCCGATCTGGACGAGGAGGAGCGCGAGCGCGTGCCCAAGCGGATCACGCGCCTGCCCTACCGCGCGGACCAGGGCGGGTACGTCCACCGGCAGCGCCAGCACCTGTGGCTGGTCGACCGCCAGGACGGTGAACCCCGGTGCCTGACCCCGGGGGACCGGCGCGAGTCCGCCCCGACGTGGCGGCCGGACGGTCGTGCGATCGCCTACCTGGTCCCCGTCGACGACGAGCTGCGACCGCACACCCGGGTCGTCGAGCTGGACCTCGAGGACGGCGGCACGCGCGACCTCGTGGAGCCGGGCATGTGGAGCCTGGTGCGCTACGCGCCGGAGGGGCAGGTGCTGCTGGGCGGTCTCGAGAGCCCGTACGACTGGCCCGGCGTCAACGTTCTCTGGCGCCTGGACCCGCGGGTCGAGGGCGGGCCGGCCCCCGACCCGTTGACCCTCCACCTCGACCGTGACGTGCTGGGCGCCGGATCGCCGCCCCAGGTGATCGGCGGGGGTGTCGTCACCGGTCTGGAGGACCGGGGCACCGTGGGGTTGATACGCATCGACGATCGTGCGGCCGAGCTGCCCACGACCACCGAGCTCGTCGCGGGCGCCCGATGCGTCACCGGCTTCGCCGTACGCGACGACGGCGCCGTGGCGTTCACCGCCAGCGACCCGCTCACGCCCGGTGAGCTGTACTGGC
>SKTG01000016.1 GCA_007118045.1 Nitriliruptoraceae bacterium | reverse complement strand
GCTCGCCGGCGCGTTCGAACCGCCCCTCGGCCGCCAGCGCCGCCATCCGCTGTCGCAACGGACCGAGCAGCAGTTCGGGGTCCTCGAGCGCGGCCTCCGCGGCCGCCACGACGGCCGCGTATGCGGCCTCGTCCTGGGTGCCGTCGCACGGCGCACCGCAGCTGCCCAGGTCCTTGCGGACGCAGGCCGGATGGTCCTGGGCCCGACGGATCCGGAAGGTGCAGGTACGCAGCGGCACCACGTCGCTGACGGCCTCGATCAGCTGCTCCGCGACGCGGCGCGAGGGCAGCGGGCCGACGGTCGAGCGGTGGCTCGGCCGAGGCTCGCGGACCACGCTGAGGCGCGGGAAGGCCTCGGCCGTCAGCGCGACGTGCACCGCCGCCTCCGGCCGTGTCGAACGGCGGTTGTAGCGCGGGCGGTGCTCGTGGATCGCGCGGACCTCGACGACCTCGGCCTCGAGCAGGGTCGGGGTGACCGTCCATCCGACGCGTGCCGTCTCGCGCACCAGGTCGGCGATGCGTCGTCGCGGGTCCTGCCCGAAGTAGGTGCGTAGGCGCTCGCGCAGATCGGTGGCCTTGCCGACGTAGAGCACCCGGTCGTTGGCGTCGAGGAAGCGGTAGACACCGGTGGCCCGGGGCGCGCCCGCGATCAGGTCGCGGCGCCGGAAGGCCCGTTCCGACCGGCTACGGCACAGCTCCTGCAGCTCCTCGACCGTGGTCGCGCCGTAGGGCCCCGCGCGCTCGATGAGCCCGTGCAGGACGTCGACCGTGGCCCTGGCGTCGGCCAGGGCCCGGTGCGCCGGGGCGGTGCTCGCCCGCAGGTGGCCCGCCACCGTGGCGAGCCGGAAGCTACGCAGCTCCTCCCGCAGCAGGCGGCGTGCCAGCCTGGCGGTGTCGAGCACGGGTGGCTCCAACGCGCCCGCGTCGCAGGCGCGGGCCGCGGCGCGCAGGAAGCCGAGGTCGAAGGCCGCGTTGTGGGCGACGAACACGGCACCCTGGAGGAAGCGCAGCACGCTCGGGAGCACCGCCTCGATCGGTGGCGCGTCCCGGACCATCGTGTCGTCGATGCCGGTCACGGCCGTGATCGCGGCGGGGATGGGCCGGCCCGGGTGCACGAACGTGCGCAGTTCGCCGAGCACCTCGCCACCACGGACCTTGACCGCACCGATCTCCGTGATGCGGTCCCGGTCGGGCGACAGGCCGGTCGTCTCCAGGTCGCACACGACGAAGGTCGTCGCGAACAGCGGCGTGCCCAGCTCGTCGAGCGCCAGCTGGGTCGCGTGGCGTGCCCGGGCCGCCGTCGACGCCGACCGCTCGTCCATCACCGCTCCCACCCCGGCCGGGTCGTCCCCGTCGCCGGCTCGCCAGCCACCTCGCGTCCGTCGCGAAGGCGCCGAACGTACGTTCAGGCGGGGTTGTACCACGCGGGAGCGACAGCGGACACGACGCACCCCGGGACGCCGTCGGGCTCGCGGTCGGCGGCCCGGCGACGTCCCGGTGGACGGTGCGGTGGAGCGACCCCGCGGGGAGCGGCTCCGGTGGAAGCGACCCTCGAGGGGACTGGCTGGCGGTGGAGGCGGCTTCCGAGGGGAGTGGCTTCGGGGGAGCGGATGGTCCGGCTCGAGCGGGTGGCCGGGTGGCCGGGCCCGAGCGGGTGCCGGGTGGTTCAGGCGGCGCGGCGACGACGACGCAGGAGGCGCTTGCGCTCCTGCTCGTCCGTGCCGCCCCAGATGCCGTAGCTCTCGCGGGTGGCGAGTGCCTGCTCGAGGCACTCGGTCCGCACCGGGCACTCGGCGCACATGGCCAACGCCGTCTCACGGTCGGCGTCGTCGTTGGAGAAGAACAGCTCCGGGTCGGCGTCGCGGCAGGCGGCATCGTTCTGCCAGGACCCGGGGGCGAGCAGCTCGAGCAGGGCAGGGGAGGTCGACACGCGTACTCCAAGCAGGGTTCGGGGGAGGTTCAGGCGGGTGCCAGGGGGGACCCGTGACCGGGGAACGGCGATGCGAGAGCCGCTCACGTGCCCGCGACGTTTCGGGGCGTGGACGATCCGGACCGGCGACGACCCGCACGAGATGCAGCCTCGCTCGTCGGGCCCGGAAGCGACACCGGACGAGCGGACGGGGTGCCCCGGCCGCGGCCCGCGGTTCGTCGGTCCGGTCGGGCTCGCGGCGAGGAGCGCCGAGCCGTCGAGTTCGGTGGACGGGGTCGTGGAGGTGGCGGTTCCCCGCGGAGGTTCAGTGCCGCTGGCAGCGAGCGCAGAAGGTCGTGCCCCGCTGGGCGATCACCGTCCGGCGCAGCGGCTCGCCGCAGCGTTGGCACGGACGATCGGCCTGGCCGTAGGCGAGCAGGTGGGTCGCGTTGCGACCGGACGCGCCGTTGACCATCCGGTAGTCGCGGAAGGTCGTGCCTTCGCGCTCGATGGCGCTGGTGAGCACCTCGACGATGGCGCCGTGCAGGGCGGCCGCCCGTCGCCGACCCACCCGGCGCGATGCCGGGTGGATACGGGCCCGCCACAACGCCTCGTCGGCGTAGATGTTGCCCACCCCGGCCACGAGACGCTGGTCGAGCAGCTTGGCCTTGACGGGAGCGGACGTCGCCGCCAACGCGGCCGCGAACCCGCCGGGGTCGAAGGCCGGCGACAGGGGTTCCGGCCCCAACGTGGCCAGCGTGGGGATGCGGTCGACGTAGTCGCCGGCGGGCACGACCGAGGCCCGCCCGAACCGCCGAGGGTCACGGAAGCGCAGCGTGCGACCGTCGTCGAGGTCGATGCGGACGCGCACGTGGGGCAGAGGATCCGTGTCGCCCCCGGTCGTGGTGAACGAGAGCGACCCGGTCATGCCGAGGTGCAGCACGAGCTCGAGGGGGTCGCCGTCCGGGGTGGGGTCGAGCGGACACAGCAGGAACTTCCCGCGACGGTGCACGGCCTCGATGCGGCGACCCGGGAGCAGGTCGAGGTCGGAGATGCGGGCGGACGGGCTGGCGTCCCAGGTGACGTCTCGGACGCGTCGGCCGGTCAGCTCGGGAGCGAGCTGACGCCGGACCGACTCGACCTCGGGCAGCTCGGGCATCCAACGAGGCTACCGCCGCCCCCGGTTACGCTGACCGGTGACGGACCGACCCGTCCGGCACCGGTGGCCGGCGTGACGGTCGGCCCCCCGCAGACCGCAGAGAGGCACGGCCGTGGGCAACGACGAACGTGATCGGCGCGACGACGGTCGACCGGAGCAGGCTCGCCCGCGCGACCGTGCGGGACGACCGCTGCCGTACGGCACCGACGACGTCCCCCTCGCGGTCGAGCACGAGCCGGCGACGGTGGAGGAGGCGCTCGAGCTCGGGGCCTCGCTGTGGGACGAGGAGCGCTTCTTCGAGGCCCACGAGTGCCTGGAGGACGTCTGGCACGCCGCCCCCGAGGACGACCGGGACCTGTGGCAGGGGGTGATCCAGATCGCGGTCGCGGCCGTCCACCGGCAGCGGGACAACCTCCACGGGGCGAAGGCCCTGCTCGCGCGCGCTCGCGAGAAGCTCGAGCGCTACCCCGACCGCCACCGCGGCATCGAGGTGCTCGCCGCTCGCCGCGCCTGCGAGCGGCTCGAGGCGGCACTGGCCACGGACGGGCTCGACGCCGAGGTGGCCTGGCCGCGCTTCCCGGCCGCTCCGGGCGGGCCCTGGTTCACCGCGGACCCCGCCGCGCTGACCCCACCGCAGGAGCCGACCCCCGTGCCGGACGAACCCGTGTGGCTCGCTGCGGGGCGACCCCGCCAGCCACGCCGTCGCGACCAGGACTGACCAGGCCCGACCCGGGCGCCGCGTCACCGGCCGGC
>SKTG01000179.1 GCA_007118045.1 Nitriliruptoraceae bacterium | reverse complement strand
GTCGTGCTGTGCTCCCCGAACACGCTCTTCGCCGTGCTCGCGGTGGTCCGGCAGGCGGTCGAGAGCGCCGCGCTCGAACGCACCGGCGACGAGATCCTGCAGCTGCTGTCCTCGTTCACCGACCAGTGGTCACGGTTCACCGATCAGCTCGACAAGCTCGGCCGCGGCCTCGAGACCACGCAGAAGGCGTACGACTCCCTCACGACCACGCGACGCACGCAGCTCGAACGCCAACTGGCGCGCATCGAGGAGCTGCGGTGCCAGCGTGGGGGCGAACCGACGGATCCGGACGCCGTCGGCGGCCGCCTCGTGGCCTTCCCCGACCATGAGCTCGCCACCTCACGCACGTCGGGCACGTCGGGCACGTCACGCGCGGCGCGTGCCGCCGACGGCGACCCGGGGGAGGGGTGAGCCGTCACGCTCGTGACGCGGGCGGCGACCCGGAGCTGCTGGCCGCGAAGGCCGAGCTGCGTGACGAGATGTGGTCGCGGCTGGACGTCGACGGCGTGCGTCGCTTCCCGGGTCCCCGCAACCGCATCCCCAACTTCGTCGGCGCGGAAGCCGCCGCGGAGCGGCTGCGGGCCACCTCGGCCTGGAACGGCTCGGTCGCGCTCAAGGCCAACCCGGACAGCCCGCAGTGGCCCGTCCGGCAGCGGGCTCTCGAGGACGGCAAGATCGTGTTCATGGCGGTGCCGCGCCTGGCCGAGCCCGAGCCGTTCTTCCTGCTCGACCCGGACCACCTCGCCGACGGTCCACGCCGCGCCTCGTCGATCGCCGGTGCGGCCCGATCCGCGAGGACGGTGGCCCTGGACGAGGTGACCCCGGTCGAGCTCGTGCTCACCGGTTGCGTCGCGGTCTCCGAGGACGGCACGCGGCTCGGCAAGGGCGGCGGTTTCAGCGACCTCGAGCTCGCGATCGCCACGGAGGCCGGTCTGGTCGACGCGGCGACGCGCGTGGCGACCACCGTCCACGCTCGTCAGCTGCTCCCAGCCGGGGCGATCCCGTCGGCACCACATGACCTGCACGTCGACCTCATCGCCACCCCCGACGGGGTGCTCGAGGTCCCGCGCGGTGACCGCCCGCCTGCCCGCTTGGCGTGGGACCAGCTGACGGAGGACAAGATCGCGGCCATCCCGCTCCTGGGTCGGCTCCGCATCCTCCACGGCTCCCCGGACGGGAGCTCCGGCGCCTGACGGCCAGCCTGCCGCACCTGCGCCGCCCCTCACGGGGCGGCGTCCGTGCTGCCGGGCACGTGGGACGAAACCCGCCACCGGGCGCCGGCGACCAGACGACGAGGAGCCATCCGTGAACGTGCAGATCGGTGATCACGCACCGGACTTCGAGCTGAAGGACCAGACCGGCAAGCCCGTGCGCCTCTCCGACTACCGCGGGAAGCGCAACGTCGTGCTCGTCTTCTACCCCCTCTCCTTCACGGGGGTGTGCGAGGACGAGATGTGCCGCATCCGCGACTCGATCGAGGTCTTCCGCAACGATCGGGTGGAGACGCTGGCCGTCTCGGTCGACGCGCCGCCCACGCACGCCCGGTGGGCCCATGAGCAGGGTTTCGAGTTCCCGCTGCTCTCGGACTTCTGGCCCCACGGTGAGGTCGCCCGCACCTTCGGGGTCTTCGACGAGACGCTCGGCATCGCCGTGCGCGGCACCTTCATCATCGACCGCGACGGCCAGGTCGTCTACACCGATCGCAACCCGGTCCCCGAGGCCAGGGACCAGGACGCCTGGCGCAAGGCGCTGGCCGACATCGGCGCCCTGTGAACGGACCCGGCCGTGCACTCTCGTGACCGTGCCTGGCCGGGGGCTCCCGGACCACCGCGGTACCGTGACGTCCCGGCGACGACGAGGACGGTGCGGTGACCGAGATCCCGGAGGCCCTCAGCTACGACGACGTGCTGCTGACACCGCAGGCCTCGGCGGTCCTGCCGCGTGACGTGGACGTCAGCACGCCGCTGCACGCCGACCTGCAGCTGAACCTGCCCCTGCTGTCCGCGGCCATGGACCGGGTCACCGAGGCGGCGATGGCGGTGGCGCTCGCGCGGCAGGGTGGTCTCGGCGTCATCCACAAGAACGCGACGATCGAGGACCAGGCGGCGATGGTCGAGGCCGTCAAGCGTTCGGAGTCCGGGTTCATCGTCGATCCGGTCACGCTGCGGCCCGAGGACCCGGTCGGTCGTGCCTTCGAGCTGATGGCCCGCTACCGCGTCTCCGGCTTCCCGGTGGTCGATGCCGACGGCGCGCTCGCCGGGATCATCACCAACCGCGACCTGCGGATCGACGTGCCGGCCGAGAGCTCCGTCTCGGATCACATGACCCGCGAGGGGCTGGTGACGGCCGCCCCTGGCACGACGCTCGACCAGGCACGTGACCTGATGCAGCGGCACCGGGTCGAGAAGCTGCCGATCGTCGCCGGGTCCGGCGAGCTCACGGGCATGTTCACCTTCAAGGACATCGAGAAGGTCCGCAAGTACCCGGCCGCCGCCAAGGACGGTCGGGGCCGGCTGCTCTGCGCCGCGGCCGTCGGGGTGGGCGGGGAAGGCGAGGATCGTGCCGCCGCCCTGACCGACGCGGGCGCCGACCTGCTGGCGATCGACTCCGCTCACGGGCACTCCGCCGGCATCCTCGAGTTCGCGGCCAAGCTCAAGGATCGTCACCCCCATATGGTCCTGATGGTGGGCAACGTCGCCACCGGCGACGGTGTCAGGGCCTGCGTCGATCACGGGGCCGAGGTCGTCAAGGTCGGCGTCGGCCCGGGCTCGATCTGTACCACGCGGGTGGTCACGGGGGTCGGCATGCCGCAGTTCACGGCCGTCATGGACACCGCGCGCGTCGGGGCCGACCTCGGCATCGCCACGGTCGCGGACGGCGGGGTGCGCTTCTCCGGTGACGTCGTCAAGGCGCTGGCCGCCGGTGCCACCGCGGTGATGGTCGGCAACCTGCTGGCCGGGACCGACGAGTCGCCGGGTGAACTCGTGCTGGCGGGTGGCCGACGCTACAAGGAGTACCGGGGCATGGGCTCCGTGGACGCGATGCGAGCCGGTTCGGCCGACCGCTACTTCCAGGCAGACCGGGCGGGTGGCAGCGCCGCGGAGGCCCGGGAGCCCTCCAAGCTGGTCCCGGAGGGCGTTTCCGGGCTCCTGCCGTACCGCGGCACCGTCGCCGAGGTGACCGGGCAGCTCGAGGGCGGGCTCCGCTCCGGCATGGGCTACCTCGGGGCCCAGACGCTGACGGACCTGGCTGAGCGCGCCCGCTTCGTACGACAGACCGCCGGCGGGATGCGGGAGTCGCACGTTCACGACGTGGACGTGGTGCACGAGGCGCCGAACTACTCGGTGGCCGGGCGGGACTGACGCGAACCGGGCGGGACCGACGCTGGTCGCGGCCGGATGGGCCGCCCGGCCGGACGGGGCCGGGATGAGGCGATCCCCGCCCCGACCTCAGCCGTGCGGTGGTGGCGATGCACGGGGGCCGCGCGGACCCTCCTCGTACGGGCAGTGACGGCAGTCGGAGCCGCAGCAGGCGCCTCGTTCCCAGTGCTCCAGTGCCGTGAAGACGAAGAAGCCGCTGGCCGGGTCGACGTAACCGGGCGCGCCGCTGCGCATCGCCGCCTCGTGCGCCGCCAGGATGCCGGCGTAGCCCGCGTGGCGAGGGGACAGCCGGTCCACGAGGGGCAGACGACGGTCCCGGGGCAACGGCCGCGGGTCGCTCACGACCCGTCATCGCCTCCGGTCGGCGCTGCCGGGGGCTGGCGATCGTTCCAGCCGCGGATCGTGTCCAGAGCCGCGGCCACGCCGTCGGCCTCCACCGCGGGCACCACCAGGTGGGCGGCGGCCCGTACCTCGGGGTCGGCCTGGCCCATGGCGATGGCCGTGCCGGCGACCGCGAGCATCGACAGGTCGTTGGCGGCGTCACCGATCGCGACCACCTCCGAGAGGGAGATGCCCAGGTGCTGGGCGGCGAAGGTCACGGCCAGTCCCTTGTCCGCGTCCGGGTGGGTGGCGTTGACGTACACCAGGCCGGGCGTGATGGGCGAGCCCGCGGCACCCGCACGCAGTCCGAGTTCCTCGATGGCCGCGACCACCTCGGGGACCGTGTCGGGGTCGAACGCCGCGAACGTGGCCTTGAGCACGGCCGCTCCGTCGAGCTCAGCAGCGCGCGAGATCACCCCACGCGGCCGGGCGCCGAGGATGCCCCAGTGGGGCCGGGCCCGTTCGTCCATGGCGGAGGCGAGGTAGCCGGACTCCGTGTAGATCTCGACGTAGGTGTCGTCCCGGGACCGCGCGAGGTCGAGCAGCGCGTCCACCGCCTCGGGCCACAGCGGCCAGGCGGCGATGGTCCCGCCCTCGACGCGCACCTCCGCGCCGTTGTGCAGCACGTGCGGACCGTTCGCGTTCACCTGCGTGTGCAGAGGACCGACGGCGTCGCGCATCCTGCCGGTGGCGTAACCGACCCGGATCCCGGCCGCGACCGCCGCGGCGACGGCCTCGATCACGGGCGGGCTCGCCAGCGCGTCGGGACCGACGAGGGTGCCGTCGACGTCACAGACGACGTACCCGACGTTCTCCGGCGGTCGCCACGACCCTGCGCGGCCGCCCGCGGTCAGCGGGGCAGGCGGTGGTGCGGTCATCAGCCGAGCGCCTTGACCTGTCCGAAGCGGTCCTCGTACCCAGCCAGGTTGGTGTTGAGAGCGTTGAGCACCCGGCTGACCATCGTCGGGGCGATGCGCACCCGCGAGACCACCTCGGCGTTGACCTTGCCCTGCTCACCGGTGGGCATCAGCTGACAGAAGTCGAGCGTGAAGTCGTGGGGCGAGTGCGACACGACCAGGAAGTTCGCGTACTCCCCGTGCTTGAGCTCGTCCGGTACGACGACCTTGACCTGCTTGTTCGACGGGTTCGGCGTGTTCTCGGGTTGGTCGCTCACGGGAGGCCTCGGAGGTTCGACGGTGGCGTGGGGGACCGGACCGGTCCCGCGGACCGAGGCTACCGTCCGGGCGTCTAGGCTCGGGAGGACGGGCACGGCCCGATCCGTCGCACCACGACCGGGAGCGAGCAGTGGCACAGGCCGACGACCGGCTCGGACCGATCACGGACGCCGTCGACGCGGCGATCGACGAGGCCATGGCGGTGGTGCCTCGCATGTGGGAACGGGACCACACCGTCTGGAACGACGACCCCACCGAGATCGCTGACCGGCTGGGTTGGCTGGACGCGCCCGAGCGTGCCCGCGACGTCATCCCCGAGCTGGAGCGGATGGCGGCCCGGGTCCGCGACGACGGGGTGACCGACGTCCTGCTGGTCGGGATGGGCGGATCGTCGTTGTGGCCGGAGGTCCTGGCCAGCACGTTCGGGCCCGTCCCGGGGGCGCCACGCCTGCGGGTGCTCGACTCCACCGACCCGGCCGCGGTGCTCGCCGCCGAACGGGAGCTGGCCTGGGACAGCACGCTGCTGGTCCCCGCCTCCAAGTCCGGCGGCACGATCGAGATGGTCTGTCACCTCGAGCGGTTCCTCGAGCGGCTCCGCGAGGCGCACGGCCGGGACGCCGGCCGCTTCGTGCTGCCGATCACCGACCCCGGCAGCGGGCTGGACCGGCGCGCCGCAGAACAGGGCTTCCGTGGGGTCGTCCACGGCCAGCCCGACGTCGGGGGTCGTTTCTCCGCGCTCACCGAGTTCGGTCTGCTGCATGCCGCGCTGCTCGGGCTGGACCTGGAGGCTCACCTCGAACCGGCGAGTCGCCAGCTGACCGCGAGCCGGTCCACGGACCCGAACGTCAACGCCCCCGCCGTGCTCGGCGCGGCCATGGCGGCTGCCGCCCGCCGCGGCCGCGACAAGCTGACGCTGCTGCTGCCGGAGCCGGTGGCCAGCTTCGGGGCGTGGGTGGAGCAGCTGGTGGCCGAGTCGACGGGTAAGCACGGGGTCGGGCTCGTCCCGGTCCTCGACGAGGACCCCGAGCACGTCCGCTTCGGCGACGACCGGCTGGTGGTCTCCCTCGGCGAGCACCCGGCGCTGTCGACCCTCGCGGCGACGGGCGTGCCCACGGTGGTGCTGCCCGACGCCGGTCCGGAGGAGCTCCCCGGCGAGGTCGTGCGCTTCGAGGTGGCCACCGCCGTCGCGGGTGCGCTGCTGGGCATCAACCCCTTCGACCAACCGAACGTGGCGGCGGCCAAGCAGGCGACGGAGGCGGCGCTCGAATCCGGCGAGGACCTGCCCGACACCGAGCCGCCCGCGACGGTGCTGGACACGGTCGTGGCCGGGGACGTGCTCGTCCTGCTGGGCTTCGTCCAGCCGGGCAGTGAGGACGAGAGCCGCCTGCGAGCGGCCGCGGACCTGTTGCGCCGCGAGCTGCAGGTCCCGGTGACCGTGGGGATCGGGCCCCGCTACCTGCACTCGACCGGCCAGCTGCACAAGGGTGGTGCGGACGACGCAGCGTTCCTGTTGACCGTCGGCGACGACCCGGAGGACGCCGCGATCCCCGGACGCGACTACGGCTTCTCGCGGCTCAAGCGGGCTCAGGCCGCCGGCGATCTCCATGCCCTGCGCGACGCGGGCCGCCGCGTCGCCCACGTCGCCCTCGAGGACCTGCCGGGCGCGTGACCCGGGTCACCGCGTTCGGACCTGTCCGAGTCCGCCGTCCACCCCGATGACCTGGCCCGTGACCCACGACGTCGCGGGGTCGAGTAGCCAGGCCACGCAGGCGGCGACGTCGTCACCCTGGCCGAGACGGCCGAGGACGTGCATCCTGCGGCTGCCCTCGGCCTGGGCCTCGTTGGCGGTCAGTCGTTCCGTGAGCTGCGACTCCACGAGCCCCGGCGACACGGCGTTGACGCGCACGCCCCTCGCGCCGTAGGTGGCCGCCGCGGAGCGGGTCAGTCCGATCACGCCCGCCTTCGCCGCCGCGACGGCCTCGTGGTTGGCGATGCCGATCTGGGCGGCTGCGGAGGCGGTGAGCACGATGGAGCCGCCCGTCCGCTTCATCGCCGGCGCGGCGGCCCGAACGACGGCGAACGCCGTCGTCAGGTTCGTGGCGACGGTCTCGTCGAACTCCTGCGGGGTCGTCAGGTGGGCGGGCTTGAGCAGGACGGAGCCGGCGAGGTTCGCGACGCCGTCGAGCCGGCCGTGGTGCTCGACGATGCCGTCGACGAGTTCCTGGACCTGCTCCCAGTCGCGCGCGTCCACCGTGCGGACCTCACCGCCCGTCTCGGTGGCGAGCTCCTTCAGCGCGGCCTCGTCGCGGCCGGCGAGCACGAGGGAGGCGCCGGCGGCGCTCAAGCGTCGGACGGTGGCGCTGCCGATCGCGCCGGCGGCGCCGATCACGAGCTGGACGGGTGCATCGGCCATGGGAGCTCCTCCACGAGGGACGCTCCTGGTTCGTGACCCCCGCACGTGTGGACGGCCGGGGAGCGACCGGTCAGGACACGGCCGGGCTGGTCACCGTGGCGCGCCCGACCGGCTTCGGGTCCACCCGCCGGGCACGACCGCGGGGTTCGGCCGACCAGCGGCAACGACCGAGACCGGCCCTGAGAGCGCGAGCGGAGGGGCCTGTCGCGGTTCCTTCGGGCGCGATCAGCCCGCGCGAGGCATGATCGGTTCCACGCCGGCGTCGCGGCAGACGCGGGCCCACAGCTCGCCGGCCTCGCCCCGCTCCGGGACGGTCCAGGGCACCTTGTGCTCGCTGCGAGGCCGACGGTCGTGCCACAGACGCCCGTCCCGGACCCCGTCCGTCGCCCCGAGCAGGGTCAGATAGACGGCCGTATCGGCCCCCTGGTCCGGCCGTCGGAGGATCGGGCCCGTCAGCCGTCGGAAGCCTGGCAGCGAGGACTCGACGCCGGGGGTCAGAGCCCACCCCGGGTGCGCCACGTGGAAGCCGATGTCCGTCTCCCCGAAGCGGCGCGCCCACTCCTGGGTCAGCGCGACCTGCGCCCGTTTGGCGCGCGCGTACGCGAGGGTCGGGCGGTAGTCGTCCGGCGAGTCGACCTCCGCGGTCACGAGCTTCTCCGCGTACATACCACCCGAGGTCATCGTGACGACACGCGAGGGCGGCGAAGCGGCCAGCAACGGGAGCAGCTCCGCGGTCAGCAGGAACGGGGCGACGACGTGGATCTGGTAGGTGCGTTCGAGGCCGTCGTTGGTCTCGCCGCGCTCGTCGAACATGGCGCCCGCGTTGTGGACGATGCCGTGCAGGGGTGCGTCCTCGTCGTGTCGGGCCGCCGCGAAGCGGCGCACCTGCGCGAGGTCCCCGAGGTCGAGCAGGTCGTAGGCGATCCGGTCGGTGAGGTGGTCGTCGAGGTCCTCGCGCAGCTGGGCGAGGGCGTCCTCACCCTTGTCCTCGCTCCGGACCGAGAGCAGCACGTCGGCCCCGGCGCGCAGCAGGGAGCGCGCTGCGGCGTAGCCGAGCCCGGAGTTGGCGCCGGTGACGAGCACGCGTCTGCCTTCGCCGGGCAGCGTCGCCACATCGGGCCAGGGAACGAGGTGCGAACGCACCTCGTAGCCGATACGGCTGAACGAGAGCACCACCGTGGCCTCGAGCGCGGCGTCCACGAGCCGGGTCACGGGGGTGGGGAGCGGCGACATGCTGGCCTCGGACGTGAGCGACGGGTCGTCGGACGGTCTCGTGTACGTGGGCGGGGAGGGGCTCGAACCCCCGGCCTCCTCGGTGTAAACGAGGCGCTCTCGCCATCTGAGCTACCCGCCCGGAACGCGTCGCACGCTACCGCAGCTGGCCGATTCCTCACTCCGGGGGATCGGTGTCGGCGTCGCCAGACGGCGTTCTTGACGGCGTTCGTCGCAAGGCGGCGTCCATCCACGGCGGGGATCGAGGCCGCGCTTGGGAGTGGCGGTTCTCGGGTGGCCGATCTCTCGGTGGGCATCGCTGCGTGGAGGCCGCTGGCGGTTCGGAGCATCATGCTTCGTGGGAAACGCAACGGGCCTTGTAACGGTCTTGCGATCTGGTCATTGGCCCGCAGCTGATCACCCAGAGCCCCGTGTGGGTGCACGATCCCTCGACCGCAACGCTGGCAGCCCGGTCGGCTGGTGATCGACGCGATCGGCGTCGACGCCCACGTCGACCGGACCGGCATCGACCACGGGCTCATGGAGGTCCCGGATCTCGGTGACGCCGCATGGTTCACCCCCAGCGTCAAGCCCGGCCGGATCGGTCCGTCGGTCATCACCGCTCACGTCGACTCGGTCGACGGTCCCGACGTGTTCTTCCATCTCGATGAACTGGTCGCGGGTGACGAGATCGAGGTCCACGGTGAGGACGGTGATGTGGTGGTCTTCGAGGTCACCGCCGTGGAGCAACACCCAAGGACGCCTACCCGCGCGAGGCCGTCCACGGCGCCACCGAAGCTGCAGAGCTGCGGCTGATCACCTGTGGCGGAGCGTTCGACCAGGCCGTCGGGCACTACGACGACAACATCATCGTCGTCGCGGAGCGCCAGGATGTCTGAGCCCACGGCGCCCTCGATGAGGCTGGCCTTCCCGAGGACGCTGACGTTCCGACGGTCGGGTTCGAAGGTGCGACGTGTCCTCGTTCCACTGGCCGGACTCGCGCTGCTGAACACGGCGTGCGGCGCAGAGGAGGACGCGCCGGCAGCCGACGGCGCGTCCTCGGAGGCCTCCGGCGACCAGGAGGAGGTGGTGTCGGACGTCGCAGCTAACGACCCCGGTGTCATCGACGTCGACGCCGATGTCGACCGCGTCGGTATCGACCAGGGCATCATGGAGGTACCCGACCACGGTGACGCCGCCTGGTTCACCCCGTCAGTGAAGCCAGGTCGCGTCGGCCCGTCGCTGATCACCGGCCACGTCAGCTCACGCGCGGACGGCCCCGACGTGTTCTACGACCTCGAACACCTCCAGCAAGGTGACGAGATTGAGGTGCACGGCGACGATGAGGTCGTCGTGTTCGAGGTCTCCGGCGTCGAGCAGCACCCCAAGGACGACTACCCGCGCGAGGCCGTCCACGGCGCGACCGAGGGACCCGAGCTGCGGTTGATCATCTGCGGTGGCTTCTTCGACGACGCCAGCGGCCACCACGAGGACAACATCGTCGTCTTCGCCGAACGCAAGGACACCTGATGTCACACATCCGTGCACCCCGAACCATCGGCATCGTCGCCTGCGCGCTGCTGCTCTACGCATGCGGCACCGACGACGAGATCGGCCCGGACGACGACGTACAAGACGAAGATCCCGAGGCCTCCGAGGACCTCGAGAACGACAACGCCGAGGACGCCGTCGCCAACGATCCCGACGCGGACGATCCCGACGCGGACGAGGACCCGGCCGCCGAGGCCGAGGATCCCGATGCCGACACGGATGACGAGGCCACCGAGGTCAGCGTCGTCGACAACGCCTTCGAGCCCGAGGCGGCCACCATCGCGGCGGGCGAGACCGTGACCTGGATCCACGACGGCGACATCACCCACAACGTCGTCGCCGACGACGAGGCCTTCGCCTCCGACAACCTGTCGCCGGGTGACTCGTTCGAACACACCTTCGACGAGGCCGGCACGTTCGAGTACCTGTGCACCATCCACGGTCAGGTCATGAGCGGCACGGTGGAAGTGGAGGACTGACCCTCGCGTGCTCGGACGCTCATCTACGGCGGGCTCCTGACCGACAGCACGATCATCGTGGGTCTGCGCGGTCGCTCGTGGTGCTCCTGCGCTCCTCGATCGCGGTTTCGAGCTCCGCGAGGTCGACTGGGGCCCGGCTTCCCAGGGACACCGCAAGCGTCGCGAGCCCGCCGGCGAGGATCCCCGGCGAGGGTGACAGGGTCGGTACCGCGTCGGTGAGCGCGTCGATCGCGCCCGCGAGGCCTCTGGCCATCGCGGAGCTGGAGCCGAGATCGCAGCGCCGCAACCGTCGGCAGCCGCACGTCGCGCAGTCCGATCCGGTCACGCTCATGGAGCCGTTCGCCGGGACGTCGAACGACTCCGCATCGGGCAGGTCTATCATGGCTGCGACCCGCCACCCCGCTGTAGGGAGCGCTTCTTTGCAGGTGACGATGATCGGGCACGCAAGCGTGTTGGTCGAGGCCGGTCCGGTCCGGATCATCAGCGATCCGTGGTATCGGGGCCGGGCGTTCAACGAGGCTTGGGAGGTGCACCCGGCAGCGGTGTGGGAGCCTGAGTCGTTGGCTGAGGCGACACACCTGTGGATCTCGCACGAGCATCCCGATCACCTCTCGATCCCCACTCTGAAGGCCATACCACCGGATGTTCGCGCAGGTCTGACGGTGCTGTTCCAACGCAGCTGGTCGAGCGAGGTCGTGGGTTTCCTGGAGAAGCTGGGGTTCGGGCGGCTGATCGAGATCGAGCATGGCGAGAAGCTGTCGCTTGGCCATGGCGTCGCGATCATGTCCTGGCAGGTCGGCCACCAGGATTCTGCTCTGGCGATCCATCACGATGGCCAGACGCTGCTGAACCTCAACGACTGCAAGCCGACCTCCGCGGGGGCCCGCCGTCTGCTCGCCGAGATCGGGCCCGTGGACGTCCTCCTCGACCAGTTCTCCATCGCCGGATGGGCGGGCAACCCTGACGACGGTGCCGCGCTGGCGGCGAGCAAGCGGCACGCTCTGGACACGCTGTTCGGCCACCAGCAGGACCTCGCGCCTGCCGCGACGATCCCGTTCGCGAGCTTCATGCGGTTCTGCCACCGCGAGAACAGCTACCTCAACACCGCCGCCGTCGGCCTGGACGAGGTGGCTGCGGGATGGTCGTCGAAGGGGCGCAGCGATCTGGTCATGCTCCACCACGGCGACCGGTGGGCGATCGGGGAGCCGGCACCCGACATCGCTGATGCGGTCGAGCGTGATCTGCAGAACCAGCGGGATCGCGACCACGCCCCGTTGGTCGAACCGGAAGGGAAGGAGCCCGGAGAGGTCGTCACCGCTCTCGAGGAGCGGATGGACGAGTGGCGTCGGGTGTTCTCCGCGCCGTTGCTTCGCGCGGTGACCGACCCGGTGCTGTTCCAGATCGAGGACCTCGACCTCGAGATCGTCTTCGATCCGATCCGACGGACCACCGCTCCGGCCACCACGGTGCATCTGAGCAGCCAACCGGCTTGGTTCGCCGGCAAGCAGCGGTTCGGGGTCGAGACGTTGCTGATCTCCGGACGGTTCCGTCTCTCGGGGGATCAGAAGGGATGGAACCGTCTCAAGCGTGTCGGCGGCGCGTACGCAGCCGGGATCCATCCACGCTCGGTCCTTCGAACGGCTGCCACGCCGCGCGGGCGGAGTGTGGCGACACGGAGGTCGATATCGACCGCGAAGGATCTCCTGCACACCGCGTCACGGTGAGGCGCCGGCAGGTTCGGTGACGGCCAGGGCCACCTGCGGGCCGTTGTCGACCGCCGCGATCGGGGTCCAGTTCAGGCCGAGCGTCGGCGCGAGGTCGTCCAGAGCGAGGAACTCGTGCTCGGCCGTGCCGACATCGAGCAGTTCGTCGAAGATGACCAGGTCACCGGTCGAGAGCAGGGGACCGATGGTGCGCAGAACGGTCTCCGTGGAAGCGTAGAGATCGGCATCGAGGTGCAGGACGAGCGGATGCGACAGTTCCTGGGCGTCGAGGAAGCCCGGGATCGTCTCCTCGAACCGTCCGACCTCGAAACGCACCCGGTCGTCATCGATATCGGGGATGTCGCCGTGTGCCGTGTAACTGCCGGCTGGCTGGCGACCCCACGCCTCGGGGATGCCCTCGAACGTGTCGAACCCGACGAAGGTCGTGGACGCGTCGGTGACGTGGCCGACCCACCAACGCAGCGACGCGCCCTTCGCTACCCCGAACTCGAGGTACATCCTGGGTGTGCCGATCTCGCTCAGCCCGTGTGCGTACAGCTCTTCACGTGAACGGTGGTACGCGACGCGCGACGACCATGGTCGCCACCATCGGGCCATACGCACGATGGCTTCGAGCCGGGGATGAGCCCGGGCGATGGGGCCCAGGAACACCCGGTCGCCGTGGCGCCGCAACAAGGGTGCGAGAACCCGTCGCCTTAGCCACACCCACACTCGGACCCTTGCGATCTCGGACCCTTGCGATCAACGAAACGCTGAGCCTACAGGGCCCTTCGACGGGGACGACGTCCACCGATCCCGTCGGGGAGGGTCGGGTACTCCCGCCGGCGGACGGTGGCGAGCCGTCACCGGGACGGACGAACGCCACACCCCGCCCCCGAGGACGTCCGGCACCGGCGCGGCGGGTCGGTCCCTATCCTCGCCGCCGTCGCCAGCAACAGGAGGGACGACGTGGCGGAGGAGACCGTCGGGGACTGGCTCGCGCTGGTCCACGATCGCTACCCACCCGGGGAGGCGGCGAGCTGGGACCACGTCGGGCTCCAGGTGGGCGATCCCGCCTGGCCGATCGAGCGGGTGCTGGTCGCGCTGGACGTGACCGGCGAGGTCGTGGCCGAGGCAGCCGCGGGGCCGCCCACCCTGCTGCTCGCCCACCATCCGCTGCTGTTCCGGCCGCTGCCGGCGCTGACGCCGGCGAGCGCC
>SKTG01000509.1 GCA_007118045.1 Nitriliruptoraceae bacterium | reverse complement strand
GAGGAAGAGGAAGAGGAAGAGGAGGGAGCCAACTAGAGGTTCCCCGGTCCGATCCTCGGACCGCACGAGCGCCCGGGTCGACGGCAGGATGCCTCGACCCGGGCGTTCTCGCGTCGGCCGGCGGCAGGGCGGAAGCGGTCGGGGGCTGCTTCAGCATCCGACCCAGAACGCCGGGATGCTCGTGGGGCCAGCACCAGCCAGGCGAGATGCATCGCCTATGTTCCTTGGCACGCCGACGACGGTTGGCCGAAGAGGGAGGGTCCGCTTCTCAGCCGGGCGACCGGCGCTCCAGCCACTCGTCGGCGAGGATGGCGTAGACGTACTCGTCGACCCACTCGCCCTTCCACCAGGCGCTCTGCAGGTGATGCGCCTCGCGTCGCATCCCCAGACGATCGAGTAGCGCGACGACCTCGTCGTTCCGGACGTCGCAGTCGGCGGTCACACGGTGCTTCCCGCGTTCCGAGAACAGGTAGTCGAGCAGCCAGGCGACCGCCTCGCTCGCGTAGCCCCGCCCCCGGGCCGACGTCGCCAGGGTCACGCCGATCGTCGCCAGTCGGGGGTCGTCAGCGTCCACGCCGGCAGCCACGTCACCGACGTGCACACCTGTGCCTGCCTCGACCACAGCGAACTGGAACCATTCGCCGGCGGTGTCCGGGTTCGTGGCAGCGATGCCGTCGATGAACGACCGTGCCTGTGCGTCGGTGAAGGGGATGTCCCAGCTCTGGTAGCGGGCGATCGCAGGATCGGACCGGTAGGCGGCGAGCGACGAGGCGTCCTCCGTCCGGAATCGGCGGATCACCAGGCGGTCGGTTGCGCGCTCGTGGAAGGCGCTGTCGGAGGTGTGATGTGCTCCGCTGGCGTCGGTGAGCATCCGCCGAGGCTAGCGACGATCCTGGGCCGGGACAGGGGACGGTCCCTTTCCCGGGCTGCCTCCCGAGCGAGTAGTTCCTGTACCGGTCGCCACCGCGCTCGGCCAGACCGACGACGTCCAGCAGCTCAGGGATCCGAGCGCGGACGTGTCCGCCCAACCTCGCGAACACCCGTAGGTTCGCCTCCCCGGTGAGCGTGGGATAGAACGCGGGCGCTTCGATCAGCGCACCGACTCGATGCAGATAAGGGGCGGGGCGGTCGATCGGGTGCCCGAGCACCTCACCGTCACCACTGGTCGGTGTGATGAGGCCGAGCAGCATGCGGATCGTGGTGGACTTGCCCGCACCGTTCGGACCGACGAACCCAGCCACCCCACCCTCGGGCACGTCGAGATCGATCTCGTTGACGGCCCGGAGGTCGCCGAAGTCCTTGGTCAGACCGGCTGTTCGGATCGAACCCATGCGCCTACCGCCCCATCTGGAGCTGCTGGCGGTGCGGTGCAGCGAGGTCCGACACCGACGGTGAGGCCGTGCGTGGCCAGGTCCAAGCGGATCGGAGGATGACAGCGAGGACGATCACTTCGAGTACGACGCCGAGACCGTAGAAGTACGTCCAGGCCTCGTCTACCGCGTTGAACGCCGAGACGGGGATGTAGAGCGATGCCACGACGAGGTTCGTTGCGCGGTTCGCACGGGCGGGCAGTGTCGTCGAGAGCAGGATCATGAGGATCGGGATGGCCATGAGCGTGAGCCCACTGGTGACAAAGGCTTGGTTGATGTCGAGCCTCCAGACGGCACCGGCGAGGATGTCGTCGATGACGCCGGGCGTGTACAGGGCGAAGTAGTCGACGTAGATGTACAGGAACATGAAGCTGATCCAGGCGGCCGCCAGCTTCGCTCTGACCGGCAACGGCGCCTCGTGAAGCTCGGTGGCGGGTTCGGTGTCTGTGCTCAAGGTTCTCTCCATCGTGAGGTGGTCCGTCGCCATCAGGTCGACGAGGTCACGATGACGGGACATCGGGTCGCTGCCATCGGCCTGCCGGCTCGGGTTCTATGGCTTGCGGTACGGCTCGCTTCTCGTGCTTTCGGCTGAGCCGCGACCGTCGCTGCGGCTCTACGCTGAGCTGATGGTGACCAACAGCCTTCGGGCGCTCTGGGAGGAACCTCGCCCTGTGCGGCCACCCGCACGCGTGTGGCGCGACTGGGTACTTCTCGGCGTGGCCGTCTCGGCGTCGCTGATCGAGGCAGCGCTTCGGACGGATCGAACGTGGCTGCCGGCCGCCCTGGTCGTCAGCCTGGTGGTCGCCCTCAGCCTGCTGTGGCGGCGGACCCATCCGCTGGCTGCGGTCGCGGTCGCGTTCGGCACGCTGATCGTGTTCGACGTGGCACGCATCGTCGCGAGCGATGCCACCGGGCTGATGGGCATCGCGGCTGCGCTGGTGCTGCCCTACGCGCTGTTCCGTTGGGGATCGGGCCGTGAGGCCGCCACGGGTCTCGGCATCATCCTCGTGTGGCTGGGTGTCACCCATGTCGCGGACCCGATGACGGTGCCGGAGGTGGTGGCCGGCTACGGGTTCTTCCTGTTCTCAGCTGCGCTCGGTGCCTCCATCCGCTTCCACGCCTCGACCCGCATGCGTGACATCGAGCAGGCCGAGCTCCGCCAGCGGCACGATCTCGCCCGCGACCTGCACGACACCATCGGTCACCACATGTCGGGCATCGTCATCCAGGCTCAGGCGGGACGGGCCGTGGCGGGCGCCGACCCCGACCGCGCGGTGGCCGTGCTCGGGACCATCGAGGAAGCAGCGACGAAGGCGCTGGCGGAGATGCGCACCATCGTCGGGGTCCTGCGCGTGGGGTCCGAGCCGGACCTCGCCCCCCAGCCCGGCCTACCCGAGATCGAACGGCTCGCCCGTAGCACCGATACACCGGCCATCGAGGTGCACGTGTCGGGCCTGCCGGACGAGTTGCCAGCGGCGGTCAGCGGGGCGCTCTACCGGATCGCCCAGGAAGCTCTCACCAACGCGAGGCGCCACGCCCGCAACGTGACCCGCGTGAGCATCGAGGTCGTGGGTGATGCTCGCCGGGTGCGTCTGACCGTCCGTGACGACGGAGCTCCGGTGGAAGCGAACCCCTCGCCGTCGGGGTTCGGCCTCATCGGCATGCGTGAGCGCGTCTCCCTGCTCGGGGGCACCCTCCTCGCCGGCCCGGGTCCCGACCGTGGCTGGGTCGTCGAGGTGACGTTGCCGGTACGTGCGACCGCCGCCGACGGGTCCCGGGTCTCCGAACCGACGGCGTAGACGTGCCCATCCGTGTACTGATCGCTGACGACCAGGAGATCGTCCGGGCCGGCCTCGCGATGCTCCTCGACGCACAGCCCGACATCCGGGTCGTGGGTGAAGCCGCCGACGGCCTCCACGCCGTCGCGCTCGCCCGCGAGTTGCGCCCCGACGTGTGCCTGTTCGACATCCGCATGCCCCACCTCGATGGGATCGAGGCCACCCGGCAGCTCGCCGGCCCCGGCGTCCACGATCCGCTGGCGGTCGTGGTCATCACGACCTTCGATCTCGACGAGTACGTCCACGCCGCGTTGAAGGCCGGCGCCCACGGGTTCCTGCTCAAGGACGCCGGACCCACCCTGCTGACACAGGCCATCCATGCCGCAGCCCAGGGTGATGCCCTGATCGCTCCCAGCATCACCGTGCGACTACTCGCCACCTTCGCCGACTCGCGAGCGGGGCCGCCACCGGCGCAGCCCGTGGAACCCCTCACCGGCCGTGAGGAGGAGATCCTGCTGCCTGTCGCCCGTGGTCGGACCAACAGCGAGATCGCCGACGAGCTCCACATCAGCATCAGCACCGTCAAGACGCACCTGGCCGCCCTGATGCGCAAGCTCAACGCACGCAACCGCGTCGAGATCGCCATCTGGGCCCACGAGACCGGCCGCATCGACACCTGACAG
>SKTG01000062.1 GCA_007118045.1 Nitriliruptoraceae bacterium | reverse complement strand
GCGGGGTTCGAGGTGCCCCGGTCGGGCGTGACGACGGTCGCCCAGCGTCGCTCCTTCGACCGGCAGGAGCTGACGGGCTTCCTCCGTACGCAAGCTGCCCTCGCCTACGGCCTCGGAGCCGGGAGCGAGCTCCTGACCCGGTTCCTCGCACGAGCGTCGGAGCACCTCGAGGATCTGCGACGTCACGATGGCTCCTACGACCAGACCTTCGTTCGCCTCCACGTCCTCTGCCGTCGTCCCGGGTAGCCGAACCGCATCGCACCTCGTCGCGTTCGTGACGAGCGATCGGACCGTCGCCGCCATCACCGCACCGTCCTCCGTCAGGACCCACACCCCGGCCACGGTCGCCTCAGCTGTCGAGCACCCGCTCAGGATGCGCTGAGCTAGGGCCTCGCCACGTGCTCGACCACGGACATCCAGGCCGCGTCGCCGAGCCCCGCGGCGCTGGCCGATGCGAGGAGCCGGTGCAGCGCGTCGTACATCCCGGCGTCGAGACCCATCTCGCGGAGGGCGTCGGCGTACTCCGCTGACCCTGCCGCCAAGACGACGGAGGCTTCCACTCCGGCTTCAGACGGATCGGGCTCCTCGAGGATCCGATCGAGCAGTTGCTCCAGGTGGAACGGGTACAGCTCCAGGACGGCCTCTGAACCAGGCCGGCGACAGATCCTGGGACTCGGCGATGCGCAGGCCCTGGAGCAGTCCGACAGCCAGGGGCAACCACGGGACCTGGACGGCCATGCCGCTGGCGTAGGCCGAGCCCGGCGCCGCGTTCACGTAGGTGGCCCGCGCGATGCGCTCGAACCGTTCGCGGTGCGCCTCGTAGGAAGTGCGTGGCCCCGAGACGAGGAAGACCCCGGCACCGGATCGGACCTGGCTGGGCCAGGCGATGATCTCCAGGTCCAGGTACCTCCCCCCAGCCGCGCTCACGACGGTCGCGAACGCTCGCGCCTGCTCGGGGGTCACGAAGGACGCGGAGGCGACGACCCTTCCGTCCAGGTCCCGTGCCGCCTCCTCGACGAGGGTGCGCGCCGACTCGTGGTCCGACACCGACACGATCGTGAGCGGGCTGGACGTCAGCGCGTCCGCCACCGACCCCGCCAGCCGGACACGGGGACCGGACAACGCCCCTGCCTTCGCCCTGGTCCGGTTCCACACCGTCACGCTCGCTCCCGCGTCCGCGAGCGCCCTCGACCAGCGCGCTGCCCATCGCGCCGATCCCCATCACCGACACATCCGTCACCGTCCGCCTTCCGACGCCCCGACCGTGCGAACGCCGGCACAGTGCACCCCGGCGACTCGCCCCTGTCTCACCCCCTCGAGCACGGGTCTGGGACGCAACGCCCGTCCGAACCGACCTCCGGGACGACGCGCAGGCCGAACCGTGCCGTCCGCCTGGCGCCCCCGACCGGCTCGACCCACGCTCGGGTGGGTCGGAACCGCGCCCTCCTGCGGGGAGGCGGACTCTCGCGTCACCCGGATGCCCCAGTGACTCCGCGTGGCGCGAGAACCTCTCCGCCACGATGTCGATCCGCGGCTCCCCCGTTCGAACGTGGTGGTAGAAGGGCGTGCCGGGCGTCCTCGCTTGAAGGGAGCACATCGTGAAGTTCATGCTGATCATGCGGGCGACCGAGGAAGCGATCCAGGCTTCGAAGGACACGGACTTCGAGCAGATCATCGACGCGATGGGTGCGTACAACGAGTCGATGATGGACGCCGGCGTCCTGCTGGCGGGTGAGGGCCTCGCCGAGGCGGAGGACGGCTTCGTCGTCGACTTCGACGCCGAGGAACCGATCGTCACCGACGGCCCCTACGGCGAGACCCACGAGCTGTTCAACGGGTTCTGGATCATCCAGACCGCCAGCCGGGCGGAGGCCGCCGAATGGGCGAGCCGGGCGCCGCTGGGCCCTGGCAGCAAGCTCGAGGTCCGTCGCGTCAACGAGTGGAGCGACTTCGAGGAGTTCGCCGACAACGAGTACATCCAGAAGGAAGCCGGGTGGCGCGAGCAGCTGGGCACGTCGTGACCGGCTGAGCCGAGGCGGTCATGTCCGACATCCGAGGTGCGGTCGAGGCCGTGTGGCGCATCGAGGGCGCCCGCATCGTCGCCACCCTCGCCAGGGTGACCGGCGATGTCGGGTTCGCCGAGGACGTGGCGCAGGAGGCCCTCGTCGACGCGTTGCGACGGTGGCCGGACTCCGGCGTGCCGCGCAACGCGGGTGCCTGGCTCACCGCCGTCGCGAAGCGACGAGCCATCGACCGATGGCACCGTGACCAGCGCCTCGACGAGCGGTACCGCGTGCTGGCGAGCCAGCTCGAGGACGTCCAGGATCACGAGTGGCAGCCGATCGACGACGACGTGCTCCGACTCGTGTTCGCGGCCTGCCATCCCGTGCTCTCGCGTCAGGCGCAGATCCCGCTGACGCTGCGCGTCGTCGGTGGTCTCACCACCGAGGAGATCGCCCGCATGCTGCTCGTGCCCGTCGCGACCGTGCAGCAGCGCATCGTGCGGGCGAAGCGCACGCTGGCCGCCGCCCGCGTCCCGCTCGACACGCCCGAGCCGAACGAGTGGGCTCGACGTCTCAGCGGGGTGCTCGGCGTCGTCTACCTGATCTACACCGAGGGCTACGCGGCGACGCGAGGTGGCCGGTGGATCCGACCGGACCTGGCACACGAGGCGCTCCGCCTGGGCCGCGTGCTCGCGGGGCTGATGCCGCACGAGCCGGAGGTCCACGGGTTGGTCGCCCTGATGGAGCTCCAGTCGTCGCGCTTCGCGGCCAGGAGCGCGCGGGACGGCACACCGGTACTGCTCGCCGACCAGGACCGCTCGCGCTGGGACCACGCGCAGATCCGCCGGGGTCGCGCGGCCCTGCGACGCGCGGATGCGGTCGGCCGGGGCCGAGGCAGCTACGGGCTGCAGGCAGCGATCGCGGAGTGCCACGCGGTGGCCCCGAGCGTCGAGGAGACCGACTGGGATCGCATCGTGGTGCTCTACGAGGCGCTCGGTCAGCTCGCACCGAGCCCCGTGGTCGAGCTCAACCGCGCGGTCGCCGTCTCCATGTCGACCGGACCGGCCGACGCCATGCCGATCGTCGAGCGCCTGCACTCCGACGGCGCCCTGCGCGGCTCGCACCTGCTGCCCAGCGTGCGAGGGGAGTTGCTCGCGCAGCTCGGGCGCATCGAGGAGGCCCGCTCCGAACTGCTCACCGCCGCCGGGCTTGCCACCAACGAGCGCGAGAGTGAGGTTCTCCGGGACAAGGCCGCGGACCTCGGACCGTGAGCGCCGGAACGGAGCGGTCCGGCACGGCCGCCGCCGACCCTCGCTGCTTGGAACCTCCCGTCAACCGGCGACCACGTCCATGCGCAGGAACTCGCTGATCCGCAGCAGCCTTGGTGGTCGTGGCACCTCGTCGCCGAGCGCTCGGAAGGCTTCGTCCTCGCCGACGAGCCTCGGAGCGGTGAGGTCGAACTCCTCACCCTCGACGCGGAGCCGCGCGTGGCCGGCGGCGAGCACGTTCTGGACCCAGTCCGAGCCGGAGCCGTACACGAGGACGAAGAGGTAGCCGCCGTCCACGGCGTGGGCGTCCAGCGGCGTCCGGTACTCCGTGCCCGAGGTGCGACCGACGTGGGTGATGACCGGCCACTTCCCACCGGCGATCGCGCGAGGGTTCAACAACCGCTTGTTGATGTGCCCCCACCACCTCGGCATGGGCATCGGGGTCTCCTTCGCGCCGTACGGCGCGGCGTCGTGGGGACGCTCGTCGCACCCATCGTCGCGGCCGTTCGACTTACGTGCGTAAGCTTGACTTACGCACGTAAGCTTGTCAAGCGTGTCCGACACCACCGGAGTCCTCGTGCCACCATC
>SKTG01000175.1 GCA_007118045.1 Nitriliruptoraceae bacterium | reverse complement strand
CGGCGTTGCCGGCGGCGCCCTCACCCGCCGGTGGACGTCACCACGACGTTGCCGGCGGCCGGGACGAACACGGACGTGTGGCCGTCGTCCCAGGCGACCTCGAGGCGCACCGTGCCGTCGCCGTCGTCCTCCGTGCGCTGCACCACCCCGCGGCGGTTGGGCTGCTCGACCTTGTTCGAGAGCACCTCGATCGTGTCACCCTCGCTGATCCGCATCTTCGACCTCCTGCTCGCGTCGGAACGGCACGAAGCGGGACGGGCTGTCAGGGTGCGTCAGGCCACCCGCGCTGTCGACCCCCCACGGCCCGTTGCCACACCGCCGCAGGTGCGTGTCGCACGCTCCGCACACCGACCGGGCGTCTAGGTGGCCGGGGCCTCGGCCAGGTCGGCGAGCGCGCGGACCGCGTCGACGAAGACCTCGATCGGCGGGGTCACCAGACCGGCACCGACCTGCCCGGTGCCGGCGACCTTCCCGGCGATCCCGGTGTTGACGGCCGGGACGGTGCCCGTGCGCGCGACGCGGGTCACGTCGATGCCCACCGGGCTGCCACGGAACTCCAGGATCGGGATCTGGTAGTGCGGGTGCTCCCCCACGGCGATCGAGTACATCGAGCGGGTGGCGTCGAGCGCGTCCGAGGCCTGCCCCCCGACGAACCGCACGATGGCGGGCGCGGCGGCCATGACGAAACCACCCAGACCACCGGTCTCCGTGATCGTGGAGTCACCGATGTCGGGGTTGGCGTCGTCCGCGCCGTAGTCACCGAGGTAGAGCCCGTCCGGAACGGCGGCCGGCCCCGTGAACCAGCGGTCGCCGGTCCCGGAGACCTGGATGCCGAAGTCGGTGCCGTTGCGCGCCATCGCGACCACGACCGACGAGCCGGGCAGGTCCCGGGCCGGGTCGAGGGCGGACTTCGCCGCCGGCATGCCGAGGTTGAGGAAGAAGTGGTCGTTGCCGTTGATGAAGCGCACCACGTCGGCGAGGTCGGAGCCCTCGAGGCCGGCCTCGAGCAACGGCGGGACGATCTCTCGCACGAACAGCGCCGAGGCGGCGCGGTTGCGGTTGTGCAGCTCGTCACCCATCTGCATCGCCTGCTGGATGATGGCGCGCAGATCCATGGAGCCGAGCTGGCGGACACCGGCGTTCAACGCCGGTCCGAGGACCTGGTCCATCCACCGCAGTCGCTCGATCACCTCGGGGGCGTACGCCCCGTAGCGCAGCACCTTGCCCAGCCCCTCGTTGAGGGTGCAGTGGGCGGTGTTGCCGAAGGCGCCGTTCTCGACCACGAACATGGGCATGGACGGGCTGACCACCCCCGCCATCGGACCCACGGACGCGTGCTCGTGGCACGGTGAGAGCTCGAGCTCGCCGCGCTCGCCGATCCGTTCGGCCTCCTCCGGGGTCTCCGCCATGCCCTCGTAGAGCATCGCCGCGATGAGTGCGCCGCGCAGCGGCCCAGAGGCACGTTCCCACGTGATCGGGGGGCCGGCGTGGAGGAACTGGCCGCGCTCGATACCGGTGGCGTCGTGGGCGCTGGTGATGCCGGTCCAGCGCGGCTCGGCGCTGGTGATGTGCTCCAGGGCCGTCCGGTTGGCGGCCTCGGTCCGCGGGTCGGCGGCCACGGCGGCGAGCTCGGCGGCGACGTCGTCCGCCGGTGGTCGCCAGTCGACCGCGATCACGTCGACGCCCTGGTCGCGGAGCGTGCTCTCGAACAGCTCGACGCCGGCGGTGACCACGCTCGGCGGCTGTTCGAGCAGGCCTCCCAGGGGCGGGGTCGCGGGATCGGCGCTCATGGTGGGCTCCTCGGTCGGCGGTGGTGGGCGGCAGGGACCGGCGGTCGTGAACCTCGGGACGGCGGCGTCGGTCGGGACAGCGGTGGTGGCGGGACGGCGGTGGTGGCGGGACGGCGGTGGTGGCGGGACGGCGGTGGTGGCGGGGACGGCCGGTCCGGGCGGCCAGGATCGTGGCCGCTCGGGTGCCGCAGCTACGCCAGCAGGGCGACCGCCGCGCGTGCGGCCTCGGCGTTGGAGACGGTGACGAACGCGCCGGCGTCGGCGAGCGCCCGCCCCTGGCCCTCGCGGCCCTGCGGATCGCCCTCGGTGCCGCAGAGCGAGACGACGACGTCCAGCGCACGGTCGGCGTCCGCCGCCGTCCGCCTGGCCTCGGCGATGGCGGGAGCCAGCTCGGATGCCGGGTCCGGGTGCGCGCCGTGACCCAGCACGACGTCCAGCAGCAGCACTCGGGTGTCCTCCCGCTCGGCCTCCGCGGCGATGCGGTCGATGCGCAGCTGCTGATCGATCATCGGGTGCGGTCGTCCGAGGGTGTACTCGTCCTCGCCGAGGTCGAGGAGCAGGTGACCGTCGGCGGTCAGTTCGCCTTCGAGCCGGTGTTCCGGATCCGCGCTGATGTTCGAGTGGACGGCGCCGAGGCTCGCCTCGGCCGCCAGCAGCGCCTCGGCGCACAGGGTCCCGCCCGCGAACAGGCCGACGAGACGGCCCTCGGCCCCGTCTGGGCCGGACCCACCGGGATCTGGCCGCTCACCCCAGCTGGCCCAGTCCGGCGTCCGGTGGCCGAGCTGCTCGAGCGTGGCGTCGGCGACGCCGGTGAGGTCGTTCTCCGTCGGACCGAGCAGGCCGAACACGACCGGGGTGGTCAGCGCTCCCGCCACCTCGCGCACGGTCGCCGCCACCGCCTCGTCCGGCGGCTTCGACAGGAGCACGATCAGCTCGGTGGCGGGGTCCTCGTCGAGGGCGCGCAGCGCCTGCACGGTCGAGGCGCCACCGACCGCCGTCTTGAGGTCGCGTCCGCCGACGCCGAGCACGTGCGACACCCCGATGCCCGCGTCGTCGAGCAGGCAGCTCAGCTGCTGGGCACCGGTGCCGGACGCGGCGACCACCCCCACGGGGCCGGGCGCGACCACGTTCGCGAAGCCGAGCCCGACCCCGGAGACGATCGCGGTACCGGCGTCGGGCCCCATGACGAGCAGGCCGCGCTCGGCGGCCTCGCGCTTGAGCGCGACCTCGTGCGCCACCTCGACGTTGTCGCTGAAGAGCATGACGTGCAGGCCGGCGCGGATCGCGTCGAGCGCCTCCACGTAGGCGTGCTCGCCCGGCGTGGAGACCAGGGCGAGGTCGCCGCCGAACGCGGCGGCTTCGCGCACGGTGCGTGGTGGCGGCGCGTCACCGAAGCTCGTGGAGTCGGCACCGCCCGAGGTGGCGGCCAGCGCCGCCTCGAGCTCGCTCAGGGCCGCCTGCAGCGCCTCGTCGTCGGCGGCGCGGATCGCCACGAGCAGGTCGCTCGGACCCGCGTCGGGGCGCTCGAAGCCCATCCCGTCGAGCAGTTCGACGTTGAGCTCCGTCGCCATGGCGACCAGGGCGGCGTCGACGTCGTCGACGTCGCTCACACGGCGGCTGACCTGCATGAGGCTGACGGAGTCGGCGTAGGTGCCGCGTCGGACGTCGAGGTGGTCGACCATCGGGGGTCCTCCGTGCTGGCGGTGTGGGGTCGCGGGCGAGGGGGTGGGTCGGGACGACCGGTGGGGTCGGGGCGAGGGGACGTGGGGTCGGTCGGCTCAGACCGGCGGTGCCGTCCGGGACGCGCCTGCGGCGGTCAGCACCAGCTCCGAGGCGGCGAGGAGGCCGAACGCGAGGTCGCGGCCCGAGGTGGAGCCGACCGCCAGCAGGCGCTCCGTCGCCGCGTCCAGCCCCCCGCCGGCGGTCAGAGCGCGCAGCAGGTGGGCGGCCGGCTCGGCGACCTCGCCGCTGGTGGCGTGGCGCAGCAGAGCGACGGAGACGTCGGTGGTCCGCCCCACCGAGGCCGCGACGACCGACTCACCGAACCGGTGCGTCGCGGTCGTCAGGAGCG
>SKTG01000034.1 GCA_007118045.1 Nitriliruptoraceae bacterium | reverse complement strand
GTCGATGAGGCTCCATCGCATCGTCGTCGAGGACGTGCGTGGCCTGACGCGGGCGTGCGTCGAGCTGGCGCCGGCCGGCGTGACGGTGATCGAGGCCCCGAACGAGTCCGGCAAGTCGACGTTGCTCGACGCGGTCGACGTGCTCCTCAAGGAGAAGGACTCGACCCGGAAGCAGCCCGTCCGCGAGCTGCAGCCGGTCGGCCGGGACGTGGGCAGCTTCGTTGAGGTCGAGCTGTCCTGCGGCGCCGTCCACCTCACCGTCCGCAAGCGGTTCAACCGCCAGACCATGACCGAGTTGCAGGTGCACGCCCCGGAACCTCGGCAGCTGACGGGTGACGACGCGCACGGTCATCTGCGGGAGCTGCTGGAACAGCACGCCGATCTGGATCTCTACGAGGCGCTGCGGTTCCGTCAGGGACGCGATCTCGACAGCATCGCGCTGGGTGAGAGCGGCTCCCTGGCACGGCGTCTCGACGAGATCGCGGGCGGCACCGGTGATGCTGGTGACGACGCCCTGCTCGACCGCATCCGGCGCGAGTTCGAGCGCTACTTCACGCCCAAGGGGCACGACGGCAAGGACCTGAGGGCCGCCGACGCCGCGGTCGAGGCCGCGCGGGTCCGCCGGGAGGAGTTCGCGACGACGGCTCGCGAGCTCGCGGACGACGTGGAGCGCATCGAGGAGCTCGAACGTGAGCAGCACGAGCTCGGCGCCGCGTTGACCCGCCTCGAACCCGAGCTCGAGGAGCACCGCGAGCGCCGGGGACGGGTGGACCGGTTGCGCGAGCAGCTCGACCTCCTCCGCCTCCGCGCCGAGGCGGCCGGCGCGGACCTCGAGCGGCGCCGCGAGACCCTCGACGAGCGGCGGGCGACGAGCGAGCGGGTCGCGGCGATCGAGGCCGAGGTCGCGGCGGACGAGCCGCTGGTCCGACGGGAACGCGAGCGGCTCACGACGCAGCGGGAACGCCTGGCCGACCTGACGGGAGCGGCGACGGCCGCGGAACGACAGGAGGCCGCCGCCCGGCAGGCCCGCGACGGGGCGCGCGACCGGGTGGAGCTCGGACGGCGGCGGCAGCAGCTGGAGGCGTTGCGTGCCCGGCAACGGCGGATCCGGCAGGCCGATGAGGACGCGCACGCGGCGGCGGTCGCGCTCGAGACCCATCCGCTCGAGCCGGCGCAACTGGCGGCGGTACGCGATGCCGACGAGGCGGTTCGGGTGGCGGAGGCCCGGTTGGGCGACGCCGCGCCGGTCGTGACCGTCGGGGCCACCCGCGAGCTCGAGGTCGAGCTCGACGCGGGCACGCGGACGCTCGAGGCCGGCGAGCGGTTCGAGCAGCGGGTCCCGGCGACGTGGGCGCTCACCCTCCCGGGGCACCTCGAGGTCACGGTGCGTGCCGGTACGTCGCTGGCCGACCGGCAGGACGAGCTCGCGGGCGCCCGCGAGCGTCTCGCGGGGGCCTGCCGGGAGCTCGGGGTGGCCGACCGGGCCGGCGCCGAACGGTTGGCGGAGCAGCAGCGCAGCCATCGCCGGGCGCTCGAGGAGCGGGACGTCGTCGTCGCGCGGGAACTGGAGGGCAGGACCCGGGAGGAGCTGGACGAGCTCGTGCGCGACCGGTCCACCCGACAGGAGGCGCTGGAGGCGCGGCTCCGGGCCCGGGAGCAGCAGGAAACGCCCCAGCTGCTCCCGGACGTCGACGCCGACGAGGGCCAGCTCGAGCGGCTGGAGGCGGCCGAGACCCGATCGCGTGCCGCCGCCGAGCAGGCCCGCCGTGAACGGGACACGCTCGCGAGCGGGCTGCGGGAGCTGGAATCGCGGGTGACCGTCGCGGAAACCGAGCTCGCCGGCCGCCGCCGTGAGTGCGAGCAGCTCCGCGCTCGCCTGGAGTCGGAGCGCCAGCACCGTTCCGACGCGGCGTTGGAGCAGGACGCGGTCACGGCCGAGGAGGCCGAACGGGCCGCCCGCGACGAGGTGACACGGACGCGCGACGAGCTCGAGGCGCTGGGCGCCGACGAGGTCGAGCTGCTCGCCGACAACCACGAGCAACGGGTGGACGACACCCGCGAGTGGCTCGAACAGGTCCGCGGGGAGCTGATGAAGCTGCAGCTCGGCGTCGAGCTGCGTGGGGGCGAGGGCATCGGTGAGGCCCTGCAGCTCGCCGAGGTCGAGCTCGAGCGGGAGCGGGAGCGGGCGCGACGGCTCCGTGCCCGGGCCACGGCGGCCGCCACGCTGCTCGACACCTTCGTCCAGGCACGGGACGAGGCGTACACCGCCTACCGCGAGCCGCTCCGCGAGCGCATCGTCCGGGCCGGGCGGGTGGTGTTCGGCGACGATCTGGACGTTCAGCTCGACGAGCACCTCGCGGTCGTGGGTCGCAGCCTGGGCGGCACCTGGCTGTCGTGGGAGCAGCTCAGCGCCGGGGCCCGCGAGCAGTTGGCGATCCTCACGGCCCTCGCGGCCGCCGACCTCGCCGGAGGCGACGGCACCGAGGGGGTGCCCCTGGTGCTCGACGACGCGCTCGGCTACACCGATCCGGGGCGGCTCGAACGGTTGGGCGCCGTCCTGGGGGCCGTCCGCGGACCCCAGGTGTTGGTGCTCACCTGCGTGGGGGAACGCTTCCGCGCGATCGGTGGGGCGCGGGTCGTCCGGCTCCGGGAGAGCGTCGGAGGTTGAGCGCGGCGGTGGCCACCGTGGCGGACCCGCTCGTACGGTGTCGCCATGCGACGACGTGTACGGACCATCGCCGGGGTCGGGGCGGCCATCGTGCTGGTGGTCGCCTTCGGAGCCAGTCGTCTCCTCGGCGGCATGGACGGCCTGTCCTCCGGGCCGGCGAGCACGTGCGAGGACCCGGTCGCCTGGGACGAGGCTGCCGAGGTCGTCGGCGAACACGCTGCCGTGGAGGGGCCCGTGACCGCGGCCAGCTTCGAACCGGATGTCGGGGGAGGACCGACCTTCCTCAACCTTGGTGCCGCGCATCCGGAGACGCCGCGGTTCGACGTCGTGATCTACGAGGACCTCCGCGACGGGTTCGACGGCCCTCCCGAGGAGGTCTTCGAGGGCGTGAGCGTCTGCGCCCAGGGCCGGGTCGACGAGCGGGACGGGGTGCCGCAGATCGTCCTGGACGCGCCGGGGCTGCTGGAGCGACGCTGAGTCCGGGCGCCTCGGGTGCGGGGCCGACCGCTGCCGCGATGCAGCTAACGGGAGTCGACCGTCCCGATGTTCGTGCAGGATGGTCCCGAGCAGCTAGCCGGTCAGCACTACGCGCCGCAGAACCTCGAGTTCCAGCTCTAGAGCCGCCGCAGGACGAGGCGTGCCTCGTGTCGGCCCTCGGCCGTCCATCCCTCGGTGAGCTCCACGATCTCGACGTCGGGGATGGCACGGGCCAGCGCCGCGAGCTCACCCTCGCGGAGTAGCCACCGCCGCGAGGGGCGTGCGTGACGCTCGAGGTTGCGCACGGTGGGCTGGCACCAGAGCAGCAGGCCCCCCGGGACCAGCAGGTCGTCGGCGGCACCGACGACGTCGCGAGCCAGGAAGTGGTGGATCAGCACGACGTCCCACGGCCCGTCGGGAGCTCGCGTCACGTCGGCGCGGACCACCTCGAGCTCGAGGCCGAGCGCGGCGGCGCGGGCGGCGGCCGTGCGGCACGCCTCGTCCGAGACGTCCACCAGGGTCACCTCCAGGCCGTGCTCGGCGAGGCGCAGCGCGTGACGGCCGGTCCCACCCGCGAGGTCGAGCGCGCGTCCCGTGCGGGGCAGCAGAGCCAGCCGCTCGGTGAGGAACGGCGCCGGCTCCTCGAGCGGTGCCCGTGCTCGATGGCGCCGGTTCCACCGGGCCCGCTCGTCGTCCACCTGAGCCCCCGCCCGGCGTCATCCGGCCGCTGGTC
>SKTG01000361.1 GCA_007118045.1 Nitriliruptoraceae bacterium | reverse complement strand
CGCCGTGCGGCCGCCGAGACCTGGGGTGAGGAGGTGGCGGACACGTTGGTGGACCTCGTCGCCCCCGACGGTCACGAGCTGGCCACCCGCCAGGACATCCGGGGTGTCCTGGCCGCCATGTCGGCGATGGACGATCGCTGGGAGGAGCGCCTCGTGACACTGGAGGATCGCTGGGACGAGCGCTTCGCGGCCATGGACGCCAAGTGGGACGGGCGCCTGACCGCGATGGGCGAGAAGTGGGACGCGCGCCTGACCGCGATGGACGCCGAGTGGGATGCTCGCATGACCGCGATGGACGAGAAGTGGGACGCGCGGTTCGAGGCGCGAGAGGAGCGATGGGACCTGCGCACCGAGGGGTTGCGCCACGAGCTGCTCGGCGCCTTCCACCGGGGGATCACGCAGGCCATCACGTCCCAGACCCGCACGCTCGTGCTCTCCCAGCTCGCGGCGCTCGTCGTCATCGCCGGCCTGGCGTTCGGACTGCGCTAGCACGTCGCCCGCCATCGGGCTCCGTGCTACGTCTGCGGCACCGCCGGTGTGGCAGGATGTCACGTGCTGTGTCATGGTGCTGCCGGAGGTGCGTCATGGCCACTGATGAGACTCGCACGACCCGCTTCGCCGCCGATCTGATCGCGGCTGCTCAGCGTGAAGCGGTCCACGAGAGCCGCTCGACCCGCCAGCAGTTGGACCATTGGACCCGGTTGGGGATGCGTATGTCCATGCGCTCGACGGCGGCTCGACGGCGCATCGAACGGGCCCTGGCTGGCGAGGTGCCCCTCGCCGCGCTCGAGGAGGAAGAGCGGGCTGTCGCCAACGCTGAGCTCGACGTCGATATCGCCGGTTCTGCCGCCCGCACGTCGTACGTCGACCAGCTCGCGCGTGAGGGCGTCACGACGGTCGTCCTCGACGAGGCTGGCCGTTTCGTCGAACGCCGGCCAGACGGGACGACCACCGTTCTGTGAGCCGCCTCGACCTCGTCGTCGGTCCCAACGGATCCGGCAGGTCCACCTTCGTCCGTCTCACCCTGGCGGCCCAGCGACCGGGGGTCCCATTCGTCAACGCCGACATCCTCGCAAGCCAGCGCTGGCCTGACCCCACCGAGGCCATGTGCCGGGCGGCGGAGGCTGCCGAGATGGCTCACGCCGTTCGCGAACAGCTGATCGCGGAACGCCGCGAGTTCATCGCCGAGACCGTCGCGTCGCACCCCTCGAAGGTCGACCTCGTCGCCCACGCTGCGCGAGCCGGGTACTACGTCGCCATACACGCCTCCTCGTCCCGAGGATCTCGCGGTGCAGCGCGTAGCGCGCCGGGTCGAGGCAGGAGGCCACGCGGTCCCTGAAGGCAAGATCCGCGCCCGTCACCAGCGCCTGTGGACACAGGTGGCCGCGATGATCCCGCTCGCTGATGCCGTCGAGTTCTACGACAACTCTGGCGACCGGCCCCGGTCGGTCGCGACGTTCATCGGCGGGGAGCTCGTCGGGGTTGCTTGGTGGCCTGCCTGGACGCCGGACGCGCTCGTCCGCCTCACGGGGTGATCGCCTGCTCGCAGGCGCCGGTCAGCCCAGCATCCGTGCCGCGATCGGGCCGAGCACGACGTCGACGAGCACGACGTTGAACACCCCGATGAGCACGATCGCCGCGGCCAGCACCCCGACCGTGCCGATGACCCTCCCGGAGGGCTCCACCGCGTCAGCGACCACGGCCTCCTGCGGGTTGCGCACGAAGATCTGCTCGAACAGACGCAGGAAGTAGGTCAGGGTCAGCAGGCTGGAGAACACCACCACGACCGCGACCAGCCAGTTGTCGACCTCGATCGCGCCCAGTACCAGGTAGAACTTCGAGAAGAAGCCGGCCGTCGGCGGGATGCCCACCATCGACAGCGCCGCGATCGCGAACCCGCCCATCGTCCAGGGCATCACCTTGCCCAACCCGGCGAACCGAGGGATCGACTTCAGGCCCGTCCGCTGGATGATGCCGCCGGCGACGAGGAACAGACCGCTCTTCATCACGGCGTGGTTGAGGACGTGCAGCAACGCCCCGACGAGCGCCAAGGGGGTGGCCAGACCGATGCCGACCCCGATGTAGCCCAGCTGCGCCACCGTCGAGTACGCCAGCATCCTCTTGATGTCGGTCTGGCGGATCGCCAGCACGGAGCCGACGACGATGCCGGCCAGGCCGAAGTACAGCAGCGCCGTCGAGACGGGCAGGCCGTCCTGACCCGTGTAGGCCGGGCCGAAGACGTCGAACAGGATCCGGATCAGCGCGTAGGCGCCGGCCTTGACCTGCACGGCCGCCAGCAGCGCGGCGACGCCCGGTGGCGAGTAGCTGTGGGCGTCCGGCAGCCACACGTGCAGCGGGAACAGCGCCATCTTCAGCGCCATCCCGATGACGAGCAGGGCCATGGCGCCGAGCACCGTCGCCGACCCCGCGATGTCGGGCAACGTGGTGGCCAGGTCCGCCATGTTCAGCGTGCCCGTCACGAAGTACAGGAAGCCCACGCCGAGCAGGTACAGCCCGGAGCCGACCGTGCCCAGGAGCAGGTAGCGAAGCGCCGCGAAGGTCCCACGGTCCCCGCCCAGCGAGACCAACCCGTAGGTGGAGATCGCGTAGATCTCCAGCATGACGAACAGGTGGAACAGGTCCCCCGAGAGCATCACGCCCATCAGGCCGGTCAGCAGCAGCAGCGCCAGGGGGTACAGCGGCACCCCACGCTTCGGGCGCAGGTCGAACGCGGCGTCGACCGGGTAGATCACGACGAGCAGGCCGATCAACGACACGATCGAGGCCATGAACGCCGACAACGGATCGAGGACGTACTCGATGCCCACCGGTGGCGGCCAGCCGCCGAGGTGGTAGCTGATCGGCCCGTCGGTGGTCACCACCACCAGACCCGTCAGCGAGGCGATCAGCGCCAGCGCGGCGCTCACGATCGCGACGACCTGCCCGGCAGCGGCACGCCACAGGCCGGCCAGCACGGCCAGCACGGCGCCGAAGAGCAGGGGGATCAGCGGCAGGATGGGGAGCTGGCTCACGCGTGCCCCCGCGGGGCCGCGTCGTCCGGCCCCTGCTCGGGGTCGGACCGCTCACCCTCGGGATCGGGCCACCCACGCTCGGGGTCGCTTCGCCCATCCTCGGGTCCGGCTGGCACCTCGGCTCGGCCGGCGAGCCGAGCGGCGATGACGCTCTCGTCGAGCGTGCCATGGACGCGGTACAGGCGCACCAGCAGGCTCAGCGCCACCCCGACGACCCCGACGCCCACGACGATGGCGGTCAGGATCAGCAGGTGGGGGAGCGGGTCCACGTAGAGCCCGGGGTCGGTCTGGCCCTCGTCGATGACCGGCGCCGTGCCACCCTCCTGCACGCTGCCCTCGATGAAGAAGATGTAGATCGCCGTGGAGAAGATCGTCAGGCCGATGACCTTCTTCACCAGGTCGCCCATCGCGAGCACGCCGTAGAGGCCCACGGCGAGCAGCAGCAGGACGAAGAGGTAGACGTAGCGGTCGAGGAAGAGCTCGATCATCGGTCCTGCTCCCCGACGAGCACGTCGAAGATCATGACCATGGCGCCGAACACGGCCAGACCGACCCCGACCTCCACCAGCAGGATCCCGAGGTAGCGGATCCGGGGCTCGCCGACCCCCGCCAGCTCGAGCGCGCCGTAGTCGAGGAACTCACCCCCGAGCAGCATCGGGATCACCCCGCAGAGCAGGAACAGCAGCATGCCGCCCCCACCCGCGATCGGACCGACCTTGGCGGGGAACAGCCGGTAGGCCAGGTCCTCCGGCAGCGTGAGTCGCGGCAGGATCGCCCCCACGGCGATGAACACCCCACCGGCGAAGCCGCCGCCGGGGCCGTAGTGACCGTGGGCGACCACGTAGATGCCGAACAGGGCGATGAACGGGCTGAGCAGCGCACAGACCACGCGTACGACGACCGAGGGGTACGCACCGACCATCATGGGCGCGCCCCCGGCTCGTCGCCGTGCGGACCGCTGCCGCCGTCGCTGCCACCGTCGCCGTCGCCGTCGCCGGACGCGGGGCCACGCCGGCGTGCGGGCTCGGCGACGCCCCTCGGCTCCTCACCGCTGACCCCGGGCACCTCGACGACCTCGGCCGGCGCTTCCTCCGGGCCCTCGTCCGGGCTCGGGACCGGGGCCGGCAGGTCCGGGTCACGGCGCATCAGCACCAGCGCCGCCGCGAGCGCGGCGGTGAAGATGACCAACGTCTCGCCGAGCGTGTCCTGCGAGCGGTAGTCGGCCAGCAGCGAGGTCACGACGTTCGGCGTCTCCGTGTCCGCGAGGGAGTCGGCCAGGTAGGTCTGCGAGACACCGAGCTGGGCCGGCGCCTCCGGGTCGCCACGGTCGGGCAGGCCGGTGCTCGCGAAGAGCATCAGGCCGATGAACCCGACCAGCAGCGGCAGGACCGCGAGCTTGCGCCGTCGGTCGGGGACCGGATCGGAGCGTCGCGTGGTGGCGAGGATCGCCGCGATGAACAACACGCCGGTGAGGCCGGCGCCGAGCGCCGCCTCGACCAGGGACACGTCCACGGCCGACACCCCCGCGAACAACAACGCCGCGAAGAGGCTGTAGCCGGCCAGCAGCGCGACCGAGGCGAGCAGATCGGAGACCGACAGCGCGAGCACGGCCGTGGCGAGCAGCACCACCAGCAGGACGACGTCCAGCGCGACGATCATGGACGATGCTCCGCGAGCTCGTGATCGGCGAGCTCCTGATCGACGACGGTCCAGGGCTCGGCGCCGGACCGTTTCGCGGCCCGGACCAAGGCGTGCACCGCGGTCGGGTTCGCGATGAGCGAGAAGACCAGCACGAACGCCAGGCGACCGGCCGCGGACAGCTCGAGCTCCGGCCGGAAGAACAGACCGCCGAAGACCAGCATCAGGCCCAGCGTCTCCGACTTCGCCACCGCGTGTGCCCGGGTGTAGAGGTCGGGCATGATCAGCAGCGCGAGCACGCTCACCGCCAGGAAGAACAGGCCGGCGACGATCAGGGCGTTGGCGACGATCGTCATCGGGGCCTCCAGTGGTCAGCGTCGTTCGGGCCGTCCTCGTCCCGGCGACCGTCGTCGTAGCGGTCGGGGTCGGGAAGGGGCTCGTCGCCGGGCCCGTCGACGGGTGAGCTGGGGCCGGAACCCTCCGCGGGGGGAGGAGCGTCCGGGCCGTCGGGCCGCGTCCGTCCGTGGTCACGGCGGGGGCGACGCTGCCCTTCGATCTCGAGCGGGCCGATGAGGCCGCCCATCTCGGCTCGGCGTTGGGTCTCGAGACGTCCACGTTCGGCGACCCACCCGTGCGGTACGACGCCGAGCGGCGTGCCGCGGCGACCCCGTGGGGCGGAGCCATCCTGGGAGGTGCCGTCGTCGCGTTCCTCGAAGTAGCGGCCGAGTGCGATGGGGAGCAGGAAGGCCAGCAACGCGTACCCGAGGGCGATGTCGAGGAACAGGCTCGGGCGTTCGAGCACGAAGCCGAGCACCGCGAGCACGACGACGCCGTTGACCGACACCTGGGCGATCGCGACGAGCCGGTCGAAGACGGTGGGGCCTGCCCACACGCGGTACAGGCCTATCGCGATCAGCACGGCGACGACGAGCAGCGTGGCGACGAGGAAGGTACTCACGTCGGGTCCTCCGCCGGTAGCTCGTCGTGCACCGGCTCCCAGATCATCAACGGCGGTTCGTCGGGTGGCACCCGGAAGGCACGGGCGATGCGGGACTGGGCCTCCGCGGACGCAAGGTCACCGACGCTCTCCGGCGTGAAGGCGTGCACGGTGAACTCGTCGCCGGTGACGTTGATCGTGATGGTCCCGGGCACCAGCGTGATGGCGTTCGCCAGCAGGGTGCGAGCCGCGGGGCTGGCCAGCCCGGTGCGGAAATGCACGACCCCGGGTCGGGGTGGCCGCCGGGGGTCGAGCACGACCAGGGCGACCTGCAACCCCGCCGGCGGGATGCGGGTCAGCAGCCACGCGAGGAACGAGATCAGGTGCAACAGGCTCAGGCGCGGGGCACGGTCCGCCGGACCGACGACCGCCTCGATCAGACGCAACGTGAACACCGTCACCGCGGCCGAGGAGACGACCCCGATCGTGATGAACAGCGGATCGACGCGTGCCGAGAGCGCCTGCCAGAACCCCAGCAGGACCACGAACAGCATCAGCGGTCGGAGGACCCTCATGACAGCAGGCTCATGAGCAGCAACAGCACCGACGCGGCCAGCACCACGGCGCCGAGGGCCCAGGTGCCGACGACGTCCGGTGGCCCCTCGCTCGGCGTGAACGTGCGGGCCAGCAGCCCCGTGATCCGGTCGTTGGCCGTGTCGTCACCCGCCGCTCCTTCGGCCAGCACCGCCGTCGATGCCGTCGCCGGCGCCTGGGCGGCGCCAGAGGCCGGGGCGGTGTCCTCGTCAGATGCGGTCGAGCCCGGTGTCCGCGCCGTGGCCGGCTCGGGCTGCGAGGCCGGCTCCTCATCGGCCGCGGCCCTCGGCGCCGGTGTCCCAGCTCGACGTCCCGCGATGGCGGCGCTCACGTAGCGCGGCAGACGTCGGTACAGCCAGTCGAGGTCGAGGGCCAGGACCGGCTTCGCCTTCAGTAGCGAGCGCAACAGCAGGTAGCCCAGGATGGTGAAGCCGAGGATCTGGACCTTCTCGACCACGGGACCGAAGGCGTAGGGCGCCCGATCGATCTCGGTGGGCATCCAGCGGTAGAGCAGGTCCGGCATCAGCCCGAGCGCGATGTTGAGCGCCGCGCCCATCCCCATCGCCACGTACATGCTGACCGGCACCGCTCGCACGGCGAAGGGCGCGCCGTCGTTGGTCGGGGGCCCGACACCTCGCTGTCCGACGAAGGTGGCGTAGGGCAGCTTCAGTCCGGTCGAGAGGAAGGTGCCGACCGAGACCACCTTCAGCGCAACCACGACCCAGGCCAGGTCGGCGTTGCCGGCGGCGTAAGGGATCAGCTCCTTCGAGATGAAGCCGCTGAACAGCGGGACGCTGGAGATCGAGACCGCCCCGATCATGTACAGCACGGCCGCACCACGCATGCGCTGCCACAGACCACCCAGCTCGCTGGCCTTCGACCGGCCCGTGGCGTACAGCACGGTGCCGACGCCCATCAGCAGCAGCCCCTTGTAGAGGATGTGCGCGAAGGCGTGCGCGGTGGCGCCGTTGACCGCGGCCGTCGTGCCGATGCGGACGGCGGTGACCATGAAGCCGACCTGGCTGACGATGTGGTAGCTGAGCAGCCGGCGGATGTCGTTCTCGAGGATCGCGTAGATCACGCCGTACAGCGCCATGAGGACGCCGAGGTAGATGAGGATCTCGAAGCCGGCGAAGCCGCGGATCAGCGCGTAGACGGCCGCCTTGGTGGTGAACGCGGACAGGAAGACGGTGCCGGCGACCGTGGCCTCCGGGTAGGCGTCCTTCAGCCACGCGTGCAGGGGCGGCACGCCGGCCGACAGCGCGCAGGCGGTCATGATCAGGAAGGCGGCGACGCTCGGCTCGAAGGCGTCGAAGGCGATCGAGCCGGTTGTGGACAGGTGCACCAGGATCCCGGCGAGCAGGATCTTGCCACCCGCGATGTGCACGAACAGGTAGCGCATCCCCGCTCGGCCCGACAGGTGGCTGCGGCGCGAGAGGATCACGAACGTGCTCGCGATCGCCTTGATCTCCCAGAAGAGGAAGAAGGTGAGCAGGTCGCCGGCGTACACCACGCCCATGGCCGCGCCCGCGTAGGCCAGGGCCGCGGTGCGTTCGGGTCCGGCCTGCGTCGCCAGGCCGTAGATGCCCGCGATCATCGCGGCCGCAGCGAACACCAGCCCGAAGGCGCGGGCGAGCACGTCGGCGCGCAGCACCTCGAGGTCGAAGTCGAGGAAGGGCATCGCCACGGTGGTGTCGAGGTCGAGCACCAGCACGCTCACCAGCGCCACCGCGGGCGCGAGCACCATCAGCGCGCGACCGACGGGGTCGGGTACCAGGCGCATCAGCACCGCGGCGAGCAGCAGCGGTAGAGCCGGGTGGGCGAGCAGCGCGCCGGTGGTCACCTCACCCACGGCCGTCCTCCCCGCTGGCGGGCCCCGCGCCGGGACGGTCGTCCGGATCGGGGCCGGTGGGGTATCGAACGGGGCCGTGCGAGGGCCCGACACCGAAGTCGGGGTGCACGTCGGGCGGGGTCTCCTCCGGGTAGAAGTCCTCCGGCGCGTCGACGAGCCACTTGCCGAGCCGCTTGGCCAGCAGGATCAGCCCCAGACAGCCGAAGAGCCCGATCGCCGCGCCGTAGCCGGGCACCGGCGAGTAGCCGATCACGAGATCCGCGGCGACGCCGACGACGAAGAGCACCACGGTGATCGTGACCAGTCGCGAGGTGGTCACGAGCCACCTCCGGTGACGAACGGCACCGCGGTGACGGTGACGGGTCGCGAGGTGGTCACGAGCCACCTCCGGTGACGCTCAACGCCGCCTCCGCCGCGATGCTGTACAGGCCGGCCGGGTCGAAGAGGCCGACCAGCAGGCTCAGCGCCGCCGTGATGCACAGCGGCACGACCATGCGTGCGGCCGCCTCCCCGTGGTCCGCGTGTTCGTGATGGTCCGCACCGTGCGCCTGCGCCGCGTGCGCCGTGGCGACGGGTCCGGCGTCGGCGGCCGTGGCGGTCGTCCCCGTGTGGACACCGGATGCGTGAGCCTCCGGCGCGTGCCCGGTGGGGGGCGCGTTCTCCGCGACGGCGGTGCCGACGCGGGGTCCGTCGGCCGGCATCGGCGCGGTCGGCTCGCCTGGTGCGGCACCGACCGGCGCGGGACCGGCGGGGGCCGGTGCGTCGGGGACCACCTCGGGGCGGAAGAAGGCGCGGTAGACCACCGGGAAGAGGTACCCCGCGGTGAACAGCCCGGAGCCGACCATGATGCCGGCGTAGACGTACTGCTCGGCCTCGAGCGCGCCGAGCACCAGCGTGAACTTGCTGAGGAACCCGCCCGCCGGCGGCAGACCGGCCAGGCTGTAGGCCGCGACGGCGAAGGCGATCATCGTGAACGGCATCCGCCGGCCGATGCCGTCGAGCTCGCTCACGTGGTCCTTGTGCGCCGCGATGTGGATCGCCCCGGCCGCGAAGAACAGGGTGATCTTGGCCAGGCCGTGGTTGAGGATGTGCAGCAGCGAACCCTCGAACGCGCCTCCCGACAGCAACGAGAACCCGAGCACGATGTAGGCGAGATGCGCGATCGTCGAGTACGCGAGCCGACGTTTGAGGTGATCCTGGCGCAGCGCGATGACCGAGGCGATCACGATGGTCGCCCCGGCGACCGCGGAGAGCACCGCCTGGATGTTCACCGCCGCCAGCGCCTCCGGGCCCATCACGAACCCGATCATGCGCCCGAAGGCGAACACCCCGCCCTTGACGACCGCGACGGCGTGCAGCAGCGCGCTGACCGGCGTGGGCGCCACCATCGCGCCCGGCAGCCACGCGTGCAGGGGCAGCAGGCCGGCCTTGGTGCCGAACCCGACCGAGAACAGCAGGAAGACCAGGATCGTCAACCCGGGCCCGAGGGCGTCGCCGACGAACCCGCCGGGCTCGAAGGCGAACTGCCCTGTGGCGCCGTAGACGATCACCAGCGCGAACAGCACGGCCGCACCACCGCTCAGCAGGTAGCCGAGGTAGGTGCGTCCGGCGGCGATGGCCTTGTCGTCGCCCTTGTGCGTCACCAGCGGGTAGGTCGTGACGGTGAGCAGCTCGTAGGCGATGAAGAAGGTCAGCAGGTCGCCGGCGAACGCGACCCCGAACGCCGTCGACAGGCACAAGGCGTAGAAGGCGTAGAAACGGGTCTGGTTCTTCGCGTTGTCGCCGCGCATGTAGCCGACCGCGTAGAAGCCGGCGAGCACCCACAGGAAGCTCGCGAGACAGGCGAAGACCATGCCCATCCCGTCCGCGCGGAGCGTGAGCTCGACGCCGGGCACCATCTCGCCGAGCACGGTGGTCGGGACCTGCCCGGCCAGGACCATCGGGACCAGCCTCGCCACCAGCACGAACGTGATCACGGCGCCCACGATCAGCACGCCGTCGCGCACCACCGGCGCTCGCCGGGCGAGGACGATCCCCATCCCGGTGAGCACTGGTACGCCGACGACGGCGAGTGGCAGCAGCGAGTCGAGCGGGTCCATCACCCTCCACGGACGGCGAGCACGGCGGACGGGGGGCGAGCGAGGTGGGCAGCCTAGCCACCCACCCACCGCGGATGGTCGGCCGACCCTTGCGCGTCGAGGTCGACGACGGACCACCTGACCGTTCGGGGCGAAGCGCCCACCGCGTCCGCGGTGGCGGTCCGGCATCCTGCGCGCGACCAGCTCGCCCACCAGCGGTCGCGAGCCCGTACCGAGGAGCACGACATGAGCCAGATCGCCGAGCGTGGCGCCGGCGCCGTGGAGACCGACGACGTCGTCGAGCGCATCCTCGCCGACCACCGGCTGTTCGAGGAGTTGATCCGCGCGCTGCGCAACCGCGAGGAGGACCGGCATGCGCGGCTGTCCGAACTGTCGGACGTGCTCGTCGCCCACGCCGAGGCCGAGGAGGCCGAGGTCTATCCCAACCTCAGTCGGAAGGCGCCCGAGGAGGCGGAGGAGATCGAGCACGGCGCGGAGGAGCACGCCGAGGGGCACGAAGCCCTGCTCGCCCTGCTGCACAAGGCCGACGGGGACCTCGACGAGTTCGAGGAGGCGCTCGAGGAGCTGTCCGAGACGGTGATGCACCACCTCGACGAGGAGGAGCGCGACGTCCTCAACGCGGCGCGCGAGAACGTCGAGGACGAGGTGCGTGACCGGTTGGGCCAGGCGTTCATGCGCAAGCGTGACGAGCTGCTGTCCGGCAACCCGGGCCACCCCGACAACGTGGAGCGGCTGGTCGCCGACGCCAAGCGTGAGGGCATGCTCGACTGACCACCCGGTCCGACCGGCCACCATGCTCGAGCGGTCACATGCCTGGTCGGCCACCATGCTCGGGCGGTGACCGTGTGCGACGGGTCACCATGCGTGGCCGGTCGAGCCGGCGCCGGCCCATCCAGCGAACGCGGGAGGAACGCCATGACGGGACGGCTCGATGGACGTCGGATCCTGGTGACGGGAGCGTCGTCGGGGATCGGGGAGGCATCGGCGCGTGCGATGGCCGCCGCCGGGGCGCGGGTCGCGCTGCTGGCGCGGCGGGCCGAGCCCCTGGAACGGCTGGCCAGCGAGCTCGACGGGGTCGCCGTCCCGGCCGACGTGGTGGACGCAGACGCGACCCGCGAGGCCGTGGCGTCGGCGGCCGAGCAGCTCGACGGTCTCGACGGGCTCCTCAACGCGGCCGGCGTGCTGCGGCCCGGCACCGTCACGGAGGGCGACCCCGAGGACTGGGCGCTTACCATGGACGTCAACGTCCGGGGGCTGCTGCACGCGACGCACGCCGCGATCCCCTACTTGCGGGCGGGCGAACGCGGCGACGTCGTCAACCTCTCGTCGATGTCGGGTCGGCGGCTCGAGTCCGCCCCGATGGGTGTCTACGCGGCCTCGAAGGCGGCCGTGCACATGCTCTCCGAAGGGCTGCGCCGGGAGCTGTCCGAGCACGGCATCCGGGTCACGGTCGTGGCCCCCGGCATCGTACGCACGGAGATCTTCGAGACCTCCGACCACGAGATCGCGCAGTCGCTCGGGGAGAAGGCCCGCACGATCGGGCTGCCGGTCGAGGAGGTCGCCCACCGGATCGTGGAGGTGCTCGCGTCCCCGCCGGACCTCCTGCACGTCGAGGTGGCGATGCTGTCGATCCATCAGTGACGGTCGGGGGCGACGACGGCGAACGGTGCGCTCGGCTGGCCTATCGGGTCGGAACGGTGCGGGGCGACGGACCGACGTAGCGTGAGCTCGGGCGCACGATGCGGTCGGTGGCTGCCTGCTCGAGGGCGTGCGCGGTCCACCCGACGGCACGGCTGATCGCGAACGTTGTGGTGAAGGCCGATCGGGGGAGTCCCACGGCCTCCAGGACCACGGCGGCGTGGAACTCGACGTTGACGTCGAGCACGCGGTCGGGGGAGCGCTCGGCGAGCAGGCGCCGGGCGGTCCGCTCCACCTCGAGGGCCAGCTCGACGCGGGGTCCGCCCAGCGCGACGGCGGTGCGGCGCAGGGCAGCCGCTCGCGGGTCCTCGGTCCGGTAGACCCGGTGACCGAAGCCCATCAAACGCTCGCGACGGTCGAGTCGGGCGCGCAGCTCCGGCTCGGCCCGCTCCGGCTCGCCCACCGCGTCGAGCAGGTCGAGCACGCGGCTGGGCGCACCGCCGTGCAGCGGGCCCGAGAGCGCCCCAAGCGCCGCCACGACCACCGCACCCAGATCCGCGCCGGTCGAGGAAACGACCCGCGCGGTGAACGTCGACGCGTTGAACCCGTGATCGAGGGTCAGGGTCAAGTACGACTCGAGGGCGCGGACGTGGTCCGGGTGAGGGGCCGCGCCGGTCTGCAGCGTCAGGTGGGCGGCGGCCAGGACCGGCGCCACGGCGGCGACCGCGACGGCCTGGTCACGTCGCGTCACCGCGTCGAGGTCGAGCCAGGGCCGCAGACCGAGCTGGTGGGCCGCCTCGGACCACGCGGAACGCATCGCGGTCACGGGGTCGCCCTGGCAACGCCCGACCAGGCTGCGCAGCCAGTCACCGGGCAGTGACCGGCGGGCGGCGGCGATGCGGGTCATGAGCTCGGCGTGCTCTCCCTCGTCGGGCAGTTCGCCCTCGAGCAGCAGGTGCCAGACCTCCTCGAAGGACCGCGTCTCGGCCAGGCGCGGGGCGTCGTAGCCGCGGTAGTGGTAGCTGCCGGCCTCGCCACGGACGTCGCCGATCGCCGTGTCGGCGACCTCGACGCCGGCGAGCCCCGGCGGCAGGACGCTCCGGTCGGGCGTCGGTGGCGTGGCGATGGTGGCGTTGGCGGCGGTGTTCGGCATCGAGCTCTCCTCGAGGGTTGCACCTGGCCCGGAGGATCGGGGTACGGGGATCGGGCGCACGGGTGATCGGCTGCTCCCTGGACCGTCTCCGCCGGAGGCTCTACGGTCAACGTTGACGACGTCATCAATGTCACTCCGCGCACACCCGCGACGCGCGCCCAGCCACGCCGGGGAGGACGCCATGAGCACGTGGCTGGACGCACGGGAGGCCGCGACCCGGCTGGGCGTGAAGCCGGCGACCTTGTACGCCTACGTCTCCCGCGGGCAGCTGCGTCGGCGCAGCGCCGCGGACGGTCGCCGCAGCGAGTACCTCGCTGCGGACGTCGCGGAGCTCGCGGTGCGTGGCCGCCGGGCACGGCCCGTTCGGCCCAGCGACCTGGTGGTGCCGACCGCGATCACCGAGCTGGACGCGTCGGGTCCGCGCTACCGCGGGCGATCGGCCGTGGCGGAGGCGGGCGTCTCGAGCTTCGAGCAGGTGGCCGCGCACCTCTGGGGCGCCGACCCGGCGCGACCCTGGCGAGCCAGGGCGGATGCGCTGAACGCCGCGACGTCGCTCCCCGTCCAGGGTGAGCCCGTGGCGCGGCTGCCCGGCCTGGTCGCCGCGATCCGTGTCGCCGATCCGCTGCGTGACGACCTCACGCCGGCGGCCGTCGCGGCGACCGGCGCGTCGTTGCTCGCGACCCTTGCCACCGCGACCTCGGGCCCCGTCACGACGTCCTCGTCCACCTCGACGCCCGCGCCGCCGTCTCCGACCGTCGCGACCTCGGGGTCCGCCCGTCCGG
>SKTG01000394.1 GCA_007118045.1 Nitriliruptoraceae bacterium | reverse complement strand
TGGTGCACGGCGACACGCCCTCGACGCTGCTGTCGGCGCTCATGGCCAGACGCGCGGGGCTGCAGGTGGCCCACCTGGAGGCCGGCCTGCGCTCCGGACACCTGCTGCACCCGTTCCCGGAAGAGCTCATCCGGGTGGTGGTGATGCGGCTCGCTCACGTGCTGTTCACGCCCGACGACGCTGCGGTCGCCAACCTGGCCAGGATGCGCCTCGGTGGGAGGGTCGTGCCCCTGCCGGGCAACACCGTGGCGGAAGCCCTCCACCACGAGCTCGACGGCGCCGCCGAGCAGGCGCCCGGCCCGGTGATCGTGACCCTGCACCGGGTGGAGAACCTCAACCGGCGGGAGCGGGTCGAGCAGCTCGTCTCCACCGTGGAGCGGATCGCCGAGGACCATCAGGTGACCTTCGTCCAACACGGGCCCACGATCGACACGCTGCGCCGTCGGGGTCTGGGGGAGCGGCTCGACGCGGCGGGGGTCACGATGCGGCCACTCGCGCCGCACGGGGAGTTCGTCACGATGCTGCGCAACGCCCCGTTCGTCATCACCGACGGCGGCTCGATCCAGGAGGAGTGCGCGCTGCTCGGCACCCCCACGCTGCTGTGGCGGGCTGCCACAGAACGTCAGGACGGTGTGGGCGAGAACGTGGTGGTCAGTGGCTACGAGCCCGCCGTGATCGAGCGGTTCCTCGCCCAGCCGCAGGCTCACCGGGGCCGTCCCGTGACGAGCCGGCAGAGCCCCTCCGCGGTCGCCCTGGACCACCTGCTCGCGCTGCGCTGAGGCTCGACGCGCGGTCCCGGGGCGGAGCGGGGTGCGGTCGGGCGAGCTGCACACGGCTGCCTAGGTCGCGTGACCAGCCCAAGCGGGCCGGAATCCGGTTGCGAGCCGAACCAGAGGGACTAGTCTCCTGCTATGCGGTCACGCTACGTGACGGCATCTATCACGAGCGCTACAGGTCTCGTGGCGACTGCCGATACATGGCACGGCAGCTCGGGGGTCTCGGCCACAGGGGGGACGGTGTTCGGGCAAGGCTTCGACCGGCTCTTGTCCTCCGCCCGACGGGGGGACGAGGCGGCGTGGACCGAGCTGTACCTGACACTCGCGCCCGTGCTGAACGGCTACCTCATGGGGCAGCGCTGCCCGGCGCCGGAGGACGTCACCTCGGAGACCCTGTTCCAGGTGGTGCGGGACCTGCACCGCTTCGAGGGTGACGAGGCCGATTTCCGGTCCTGGGTGTTCACGATCGCCCACCACCGGTTGATCGACTCCCGCCGTCGGGCGGCGGCGCGGCCCGCGGAGGCCGTCGACGTGTCCGTGCTCGAACGTCACGCCCGGGATCAGTCGTTCGAGGACCGCGCGATCGCCGAGCTCGGGGCCGACGAGCTCGAGCACCTGCTCGTCGCCACCACCGAGGATCAACGCGACGTCCTGCTGTTGCGCTACGTCGCGGACCTCACCCTGCACGAGATCGCGGAGGTGATCGGAAAGGAGTACAACGCGGTCAAGGCGCTCCACCGCCGTGCGATGAACGCGCTCCGCGAGTACGTGGACGTCACGGCGTACCCACGGAGGGCGAGGCACGCGCTGACGTCCTCAGGATGACCACACCGACCGGACCTCGTGACGAGCCGATCGATGGTCCGGTCCGCCACCGCCTCTGGCGCCTTCGGGCGCGGTTGGTGACGCCACCACCAGCGCAGCGGGTGCAGGCCGACCTCGATCGGTTGGTGCGTGCTGCCCGGGATCGAGCGCACGCCTCACCCTCCGCCGGCGCGAACGCGTCACCCTCGCCGCTCGCCAGCGTGCGCCCCGACCGGCCGGTAGCGCCGTCCCCGGACGCAGCGCCGGCGGACGGGTCGGACGAGCCCGAAGGTCTCGCCGCGTTCCCCGCCATGAGGGCCTGCCCGGACGTCGGGTCGCGACACGACGGCCGTTGGCTGCCGGCGCACCAGGTGACCCGCGTCGCTGCGGCGGCCGTCGTCGTCGTGGTGATGGCCACCGGCGTCGCCGGGGCGCGCGACGGTGGACTGACCCTCCAGACGCTGCTGGGACACGACGTCGTGCAGTCCTCGGAGGAGGCCCCGAAGGCCAGCCAGGTGCCGCCAGCGGGCACCGGGGAGCTCGAGCCGGAGTCCGATGCAGGGGGCGAGGATGACGGAGCGGAAGAGGACGCCGAATCGGTGACCGGTCGTGCGGACGAGACCCGCGGCTCTGACGGGCGGACGGAAACGCGCGCTGGGGACCGTGACACCACCCCGGAGAGCGACGAGCCCCGCTCCGACCGCTCGGTCGAGGGGTCTGCGGACGAGGACGCGGGATCGGCGGAGACCACCGAGGAGGCCGGGAAGGGCGAGGCCGGCGAGGCAACGGACGACGATGTCGACCCGCTCGCGGACGCGTCGGGCGACGGCGACGGTGACGGGAGCGACCGGGGCGGGGACACCGGGCACGAGCAGCCCTCGTCCTCGGACCGGACCGGCAGCCGGTCCGAGGAGCCGTCCGGCTCCACGGCCAAGGGCAGCAGTTCGGGGAGCTCCGAGGACGGAGCCGGCGCCAACAGCGGGTCCCTCGGCGAGGGTGCCGCGTCCGAGCCTCGCGGCGAACCTAACGGAACCGCCGGTGCGGACGAGGACGGCGAGCCCGGGGACGACGCCGACGAGGGCGCCGAGCCGAACAGCACCGACGAGGACGCCGAGACCGGCGAGGACGGCGAGGACGGCGAGGATGGCGACGTCCCGGCTGACGAGGAGATCGTCGCGGCACCGGAGACCGACGCGGACGGGCTCGGCGAGGTCCGCCCGTGCGAGGATGAGCTCGCCGACTGCGTGGACGAGGAAGCCAGCGACGAGGCCTCGGACGGCGAGGTCGCATCTGACGGGAGCCAAGCGGACGCGACCGACAGCAGCGAGGACCTGACCGCGAGCGAGGAGGTCGGCTCCGATGAGGCCGGCTCCGACGGGTCAGGTGCCGAGGAGGACGGCGACGCCGCTCCGGCCCTCGAGGAGGCGGACGACGGTCCGCGCGGTGCCACGACCGAGCCCGAGGGCACCTCTGACGATCGTGACGAGCCCCGCGCCGACGAGCGTGGCTCCGAGGACGGCGAGGCGGACGAGGACGCCGACGCGATCGCCGACGAGTAGGGCGGACAGCGGTACGCGGATACGGACGCGTCCGGGGAGCCGTCGACGCGGCTGACCCCGGCGACTCGTCCCGGACCGGCGCCCGATCTCCCGGGTGGACCGAGGGGTGGGTCTGGCCGGCCGATCAGCGCGGACGCAACAGGTCGGCGAGCACCTCGTGGTCGACCAGCGACCTGGCCCGCAGCCGGTCGGCGGCGGCCGTGACGGCGGCACCCGCCGTCGACGAATCGAGCTGTCCGAGGATGGCCTCGCCGAGGTGTTCGAGCGCGGCCCGATCGAAGGTCAGGTGTGCGGCACCCTCGCCCAGGGTCTCCGCGAGGGCGTCGACCTTCAGGGAGTACCCGAGCAACACGCTCGGTCGGCCGGCCAGCGTGGCTCCGATCCCAGCGTGGTAGCGCATGGCCACCACGACCCGGCTGCTGGCCAGCTCGTCGAGCACCGACCGGCGGGTCGGGACGAGCGTTTCCGTAGGCGTCCGCATGCTGGCGGCCACGCGGCGGTGCAGCTCGTGGTCGCGGTCGGTCTGGAGGGCCACGAAACGGACCGGCAGACCGCTGCGCCGAGACGCACGTTCGAGCTGCGCGGCCACGGTTGGGATGAACCAGTCGGGCTCGCCGATCGCTCGGCGCCAACCCACCGGAACGCGGCCTCCACCCCCCTGCCAAGGCCGGAGCGACACCACGATCGCGTCAGGGCTCGACTCGACCTCGACCCGAGGTCGAGCCCCGGTCGAGCCGTCCGGGAGCGGGCCAGAGCCGGCCGCGGCCGCTCCT
>SKTG01000013.1 GCA_007118045.1 Nitriliruptoraceae bacterium | reverse complement strand
TGGGTCCGGCTGGCACATCAGCACCTCGGGCTGTGGCGCAGTCAGGCAGCGCACTCGTCTGGGGGACGAGGGGTCGCCGGTTCAAATCCGGCCAGCCCGACCATCCACGCTGCTCCGGGCGCGACCGCGCCCGGAGCAGCGTGTGTTCGAGGGGCATCCTCCGATCGGCGGCTACGGTGCCGCGCAGGCCTCGGTACAGCCAGGAGTGCGAGTGCGGCTCTTCGACATCGGAGCCAAGGACCAGCCACAGGAGGCGAGCGATCGCGTCCTGACCGTGCCGAACGCGCTCTCCCTGGCGCGCATCGCCGTGCTGCCGTTCATCTTCGTCGACCTGCTCGACGGGCGGTTGCTGCGTGCGCTGATCCTGCTCGGGATCTTCGCCGCGACGGACTGGTTCGACGGCTACGTCGCCCGCCGTTTCGATCAGGTCAGCAAGCTCGGCGCGCTGCTCGACCCGATCAGCGACCGGATCCTGTTCGTGGTCGTCGGCCTCGGCTTCGTGCTGTCGGGGCTGCTGCCGTTGTGGGCGCTGCTCGTACTGCTGCTGCGCGACGTGATCGTGATGGTGATCGGTGGCTACCTGCTGCTGCGGGGCGCCACTCCGCCAGAGGTCACCCGGACCGGCAAGGCGGCGACCTTCGGGTTGATGTGGGCCTTCCCGCTCTTCCTCGGCGCTGCCCTGCTCGGTGACGGGGCCGAGGCCCCACAGCCGGTGCTGCTGGTCATCGCCTGGGTGACCTACGGGGTCAACACCGTGCTGTACTACGTCTCGGCCGTGCAGTACGGCCGAGACCTGCTGCGGCGCGGCAGCTAGCCTCGCGAGGGCCAGCGTCCGTGACGCCGGAGCGTCCACCACCGAGCCGAAGGGTCCGTGCCGTGTCCGAGACAACCCCGTCGGATCTCGCCTACACCGAGCAGCACGAGTGGATCCGCGACGACGGTGACGTCGTCACCGTGGGGATCACCCACTTCGCGCAGGACCAGCTCGGTGACGTGGTCTTCGTGGACCTGCCCGACCCGGGGGCGACGCTCGAACAGGAGCAGGTCTTCGGCGAGGTCGAGTCGACCAAGTCGGTCTCCGACCTCTACTCGCCCGTGGCCGGGGAGATCGTCGAGCGCAACGAGGCGCTGGACGAGCAGCCCGAGCTGGTCAACACCGACCCGTACGGTCGGGGCTGGCTGGTCACCCTGCGACCCTCGGACCGCTCGCAGCTCGACGGCCTGCTCGACGCCGACGGCTACGACGCCTTCGTCACGGGCTGACCCGCTTCACCGCCGGCGGGAGCCGCGCGCGCTCGCGACGCCCCGCCGCTCGTGACGCCGCCCGCCGCTCGTGACGCCGCTGTCACCGTGCGTGGCGCCGTGACCCTCGGGATGGGATCGAGGGTCACGGGCCGGGTGCAGGGTCCACGGTCCCGCGGACAGGTGGACGGTTCGGATGCGTCGGGGGGTCGCCGTGGTCTACGCTGCATCAGGTCAGCGACGTGGGAGCCGCTCGCGTCGAGGCCTCGACCGTAACGCGAGTGACCGCATCTCGACGTCGACTCGACGGTGAGCGGAGCCGGGGGAGGCTCCAGGGGACGCCGTCGGGAGCGAGCGCACGTCGTCAGCGGCGCGTCCGGTCGGCCGACAGGAGGTGTCACGTGTTCTGCAGCCAGTGCGGGCAGCAGGTGCCAGACGATGCGAACTTCTGTCCGGCCTGTGGGGCGGCGCTGCCGAAGGGCGAGCCGGGACGGGAGCAGGGGACGCGGGAGAAGAGCTCGACCGACAGCACGACCGGCTCGATCGACGTCGGTGCCTTCGACCCCCAGCACGAGGTCCGTGAGCTGCCGGACCTCGATCCGGGGACCGGGATGCTGGTGGTCATCCGGGGGCCGAACGCGGGCTCGCGCTTCCTGCTCGATCGCGAGCGCACCTCGGTCGGGCGTCACCCCGAGTCGGACATCTTCCTCGACGACGTCACCGTCTCGCGTCGCCACGCGGTGCTCACGCTCGAGGACGAGGACGAACACGTCGCCGTCGAGGACAACGGCAGCCTCAACGGCACCTACGTCAACGGGGACCGCGTCGACAAGCGCGCCCTGGTGACCGGGGACGAGGTGCAGATCGGGCGCTTCAAGCTGTTGTTCGTCGGTGACTCGAGCCTGGCGCTGGACGAGTCCCCGTGAGCTCGCAGACCATCGGCGAGGTCCTCAACGAGCTCAAGGACGAGTTCGACGACATCACGATCTCCAAGATCCGGTTCCTGGAGTCCGAGGGGCTGATCAGCCCCGACCGGACCCCCTCCGGGTACCGCAAGTTCACGCAGGCCGACGTCGACCGCCTGCGCTACGTGCTGCGAGCCCAGCGCGACCGCTACCTGCCCCTGAAGGTCATCAAGGACGAGCTCGACCGTCTCGATGCCGGACCGGGCCTGGCCGCCGCGCCGCCCGACGCGAACGCCGCCACCCCGGTGCCACCTGGCCAGGGCACCACCGAGGCAGCGGCCACGGTCGCCTCCCCGGGAGGTGAGCCGGGGGCCCCGCCGGCGCTCAGCGAGCCGGCAGGGGACGAGCGGTTCAGCGCGGCGGAGCTGGTGGAGGCGTCGGGGCTCGACGCGGACGCGCTCCGCGACCTCGTCTACCACGGCCTGCTGGCCGAGGAACCCTACGACGCCGAGGACCTGCGCATCGCCACCGTGGCGGCGCGTCTGCTCGACAGCGGGCTGGAGGTCCGGCACCTGCGGATGTACCGGCAGTTCGCCGATCGCGAGGCCTCCTTCGCGGAGGCGTTCGTCGCCCCGCTGCTGGGCCAACACAGCGAGCAGAGCCTGCGCACCGCGACCGAGCGGGTGCAGGCGCTGGCGGCGGCGGGCGGTGAGCTCCACCGCGCCCTGCTGCACAAGCAGCTGCGCACCCTCCTGCGCGGATGAGACGAGACCGCGAGCAGGGTCGGCTCCGGCCGGTCCGGCCCGCCGGGCCCTCGACGGGCGGTCGCGGTGTGTCGGGGGCCGGGGGGCGGGTGGCCGCCCTGGCGTCGGTGCTGGCCGTGGCGCTCACACCTCTACAGCCGGCGCCGGCGACGGGTACTGAAGCGGCCGTCGAGCAGGGGCTGCCGACGGTGTTTTTCATTGCTGCAGTTTCACTCCGCTGTCGTATAAACATGCAATCTCAATCTTCACGCGCGATCAGGCCAGCCGGTTGTTGATGATTGTAGCTACCACGGCCGTAAAGCCCTGTATGACTGCACCCCATGCGATGTCGGCCAAGGTCATGGTGAGGGTCCAACCCTTGAGTGTAGCGTAATTGGTTAGATCATACGTACCGTAGGTCGCCACCCCAAAAGCAGCCCCCCAGAGCAGGGCGCGCGTCACTGATCCGTCGGCCCGAGGGACGGCAAACAACACCGTTCCTGCCACCAGCAGGAGGTAAACAAGGATGGCGGGAGCCAAGCGTACGGTTCGTTCAAAGGCTACGAGTTCGCGATCATAAAAGCGCCGGGCCACCAGCCCCAGCCATACCGCATCCACGGCCAAGAAGATGGGGACGGTCAACGCAAACACCTTCAAAAAACGGATCCAAGTCATATCAAAAACCCTCCTCGTACTATCGCTGTGCAAAAAACCTAGCCGATATGATGCGCGAAGAAATGACAACGTCTTCCGGTATATGATATCATGAATTTATATTGTATATAATGACGAATTGGGAAAGGAGCGAACATGTCCAACATAAGCATCGTAACGGATAGCACCGCTGACCTATCAAGAGAGCAAATAGAACGCTATCAGATCACTGTCGTGCCCATCAATGTTATCATAGGAGATGAAACCTATAGAGATGGTGTGGACCTTCCCGTGGAGCGTTTCTACGAACGACTCGTCTCTGAGACCGAGGTGGTTCCCCGCACCTCTCAACCGGCTATCGGTATTTTTGCTG
>SKTG01000332.1 GCA_007118045.1 Nitriliruptoraceae bacterium | reverse complement strand
TCGACGATGACCACGCCAAGATCGAGCAGCTGCGGTCGGGGTCGCCGTGGTTCTACGAGGACGGCCTGCAGGAGCTCTTCGACGAGGTCGTCGCCGCCGACCGGCTGCGGTTCACCTCCGACCCCGTCGAGGCCATGCGCGACGCCGAGGTGGTGTTCGTCTGCGTCGGCACGCCTCCCCTGCCGGGTGGGGGACCCAACCTCTCGTTCGTCGAGGAGGTGGGGCGCACCGTCGTGGCTCACGCCCAGCGCGACGTCGTGCTCGTCGAGAAGTCGACCGTCCCGGCCAACACGGGTCGACGGCTCGAACAGGTCATCTCGCGGGAGCAGGCGCGCGTCGGCAGCGGTCACCGGATCGAGGTCGGGTCGAACCCGGAGTTCCTCCGCGAGGGTGTCGCCGTCGAGGACACCCTCCACCCCGACCGCATCGTGTACGGCACCTCGAGCGAGCGCGCCCGTGACGTGCTGCGCCAGGTCTACACCCCGCTGATCGAGGTGGACCGGTGCCCGGTGGTCGAGACGGACGTCCCGACGGCCGAGCTGATCAAGCACGCCTCGAACGCCTTCCTGGCCACGCGGATCTCGTTCATCAACGCGGTCTCCCAGGTCTGCGAACGGGTGGGGGCCGACGTCGCCGTGGTCGCCGAGGGCATGGGGCACGACGTGCGCATCGGGCACCGGTTCCTCCAGGCCGGCCTCGGCTACGGCGGTTCGTGCTTCCCCAAGGACGTCGACGCGTTCGCGCACCTCTCGAAGCAGGTCGGGTACGAGTTCCGTCTCCTGGACGAGGTCCGCGACATCAACCAGGGCCAGCGACACGCCGTGCTGGAGAAGCTGGAGGCCGAGCTCTGGCACTTCACCGGCAAGACCGTGGCGTTGCTCGGGGCCGCGTTCAAGCCCGGTACGGACGACCTGCGTGAATCACCGGCCATCGAGCTGGCTCACCTGCTCCTCGACGCGGGCGCGCAGGTCCGGGTGTACGACCCGGTTGCCCTCCCGAACGTCGCCGAGCAGTACCCGCAGCTCCCGCGGTTCGAGGAGCTCGACGAGGCGTTGGAGGGAGCACACGCGGCGGTGGTGTGCACCGACTGGGACGAGGTCAAGGAGCTCGACGCCGAGCGCTACCTCAAGCACCTCGCCTACCCGATCGTCGTCGACGGCCGCAACGTGCACGACCCGGCGACCATGATCGAGGCCGGCATCCGCTACCACTCGATGGGCCGGCGCAGCGTCCAGATCTGACCGCGGCCGAGCCCGCTCCCGCGGTGGCGGTGCCCGTCCCCACGCGGAGACGGTTCTCCGCCGCGTCGTCGTCTTGCCGTGACGCGCCGCACGGCGCTTGCATGCCCGCTCGCTCCCGCGCTGCCCGTGCGGGTCCGTGTTGTGAGGATCGGATCGTGTCCGTGAGGATCAGTCGATGAGCGCCAGCGACGAGACCGTGGACACGAGCGGGGCCGGGGGTCCGATCGACGCGACGGTGCCGGCGGCCGGACCGGCCACCACCACCGGTGGCCGGGCACTGGTCGACGCGCTCGTGGCGCACGGCGTCGACACGGTCTTCGGCATCCCCGGCACCCACAACCTGCCGATCTACGCGGCCCTGGCCGAACGTGGTGTGCGGCACGTCTCGCCGCGTCACGAGCAGGGGGCCGGCTACGCCGCCGACGGCCACGCGCGGGTGAGCGGGCAGCCCGGCGTCGTGATCACCACCAGCGGCCCGGCGCTGCTGAACGCGGCCACCGCCGCTGCGCAGAGCTACTCCGACTCGGTGCCCGTCCTGCTGGTCTCCCCCGGCGTGCCCTCGCACCACCCCGCCCGTGGCAACGGCGAGCTGCACGAGGTCAAGGACCAGTCCGGCGCCCTCGACGCGATCGTCGCCTACAGCCACCGGGTCGGATCGGTCGCGGAGATCCCGGGTGCGGTCGCCGAGGCCTTCGCGGCGATGACCCACGCCCGTCCCCGGCCCGTCCACCTGGAGATCCCGCTGGACCTGCTTGCGGCCACCGCCCCCGCCGCGCCCGTCACACCGATCCCGCGGCCGCGCATCTCGGCCGCCGCGACGGAACTCGCTGCGGCTGCCACCGCGCTCACCCGCTCGCGGCGGCCGGTGCTGATCGTCGGCGGTGGAGCGCGGGGTGCCCCACTCCAGGTCCGCGCCCTGGCCGAGCACCTCGGGGCGCCCGTCGTGACCTCCACCAACGGCAAGGGTGTGATGCCCGAGGACCACCCGCTGGCCGTGGGCGCCGGGCTCCATCACCGCGCGGTGGTGGACCTGGTCGCCGACGCGGACGTGATCGTCGCCGTCGGGACCGAGCTCGCGCCCGCGGACGTGTGGGAACCGCTCGACCTCGACGACCGCACGATCCGCGTCGACGTGGACCCGGCGCAGACGCAGCGCAACGCCAGGCCTCGTGTCGCGCTGGTCGGCGACGCTGCCGGGACCGTGGACGACCTGCTCCACCACCTCGGTGCCGAGGTCGCGACGACGCCGCCCGGGATCGTGGACGACCTGCGCCACGACCTCGGTGCCGAGGTCGCGACGGCGCCGGCCGGGACCGGCGCGATCGACGGGGCGGCGCTGGAGCGTGCCTCCGCCTGGCGGGACCGGCACCAGGCCGACGCACGGGAACAGGGCGCCACCTGGCTCGGACTGCTCGACGTGCTCCACGTCCACCTCGGCCGCGACGGGATCGTCGTCGGTGACAGCACCATGGCGTGCTACTACGGAGCACTGTCCAACCTGCCCGCCTACCACCCGGGTGCCTTCCTGTACCCGACCGGGCTCGGCACGCTGGGCTACGCCGTGCCGGCCGCGACGGGCGCCAAGCTGGCCAGACCCGACCTGCGGGTGCTCGCCCTGAGCGGGGACGGTGGGCTGCTGTTCACGCTGGCGGAGCTGGCCGCGGCCGCCGAGCTCGAGCTCGCGCTCCCGATCGTGGTCGTCGACAACGGCGGGTACGGGGAGATCGAACGCGAGATGCACGCGCGCGACCAGCCCCTGGTCGGCGTCGCCCTCGGGCGACCCGATCTGCCGACCGTCGCCCGCGGGCTGGGCTGCCACGGCCACGACCTGGCGTCGCTGGCCGAGCTCCCCGATGCGCTGGAGACGGCCTTCGGCGCCGCTCGCCCGACGCTGCTGCGCATACCCGAGGCCCTCTGTGGCCGCCCCGACGACGCGAGGCCCCGCCCGTGACCCTGCCGACCGCCACCGAACCCTCATCTGCTGCTGACGTGGCCGTCGCGCCGCCCGTCGTCGAGCTCACCTGGACCGATCCGGTCACCGGCACGCGCGGCTACCTCGTGGTCGACCGCTTCATCGGGGGAGTGGCGAGCGGGGGCTTCCGGGTCCGCGAGGGCCTCGACCTCGCCGAGGTCGCCGGCCTTGCCCGGGCGATGACCCTCAAGGAGGCGATCGTCTACGACCCGGCCGATCGCTACGTGCCCTTCGGTGGCGCCAAGGGTGGCCTCGACCTCGATCCGCGGTCCCCCGACCTCGAGGCGATCCTGACCCGGTTCCTGACCGACCTGGCTCCCGTCCTGCGCGAACGGTGGGCGACGGGGGAGGACCTGGGCATCCGCCAGGAGATGCTCGACCGGGCGGCCGAGCGGGCCGGCCTCGGCTCCACGATCGAGGCGGTCTACGCCCGTCTCGCGCCGACGGAGGTGGCCGCCGCGCGCGCCCGTCTGCGGGCAGCCTTCGACGTCGAGGTGGCCGGGGTGGGCCTGGCCGACCTCGTCGGGGGGTACGGCGTGGCCCAGGCCGCCGTCGCACTGGCCACCCGCGACGGTCGCGCCTGCGACGAGCTCACCGCCGTCGTGCAGGGCTTCGGGTCGATCGGTGGGGCCACGGCCCGCTACCTCGCTGCGGCGGGTGTCCGGGTCGTCGGGGTCGTCGACCGTGATGGTCTGCTCGTCGAC
>SKTG01000104.1 GCA_007118045.1 Nitriliruptoraceae bacterium | reverse complement strand
TCCGCGGTGGCCGTTGCGGGTTCCGCGGTGGCCGTTGCGGGTTCCGCGGTGGGCGTTCCGGACGCCGCGTTCGCGGGTGCGGCGTCGAGGTGCTCGCCGCACCGGGGGCACCAGCGCGCCCCGGCCGCGTGGTGCTCGCCGCAGGCCGGGCAGGGCCGGACCGTCACGTGGGTTCCCGGGCGGAGGAGTGGCGACGGCCGCGGTACCGGTGGGTGTCGTCCGGATCCGTCCGGCCACCCGCCTCGACCACCATGAGCCCGGCCTCGACCCCGAGCTGTACGGGATCGACGTCCCACAGCTCCGCCTCGGCGTGGAACACCTCGCGGCCGCTGCGCCGGTCGTCGGCGGTGAGGCCGGCGTCCCGCCGCCAGATGGCCAGCTCGGCGGTGGTGGCGACGAGCTTGGCGTCGGCGCGGAGGGGCACCTCGACGTCACCGCCGTCGTCGAGGTCGTAGATGCGCGGGGCCCCCTCCGTCGACTGGAGGGCCACCTCCCCGGGAGCGCTGCGGAGCGCCGTGAGGACACAGCAGGGCAGCGGCTGCTCGCTCCGGGTCCACCGCTCGGTCCCGTCGGGGTCGAGCATGGCCAACTCGGCGTGCGTGACCCCGGAGGGCCACCGCACCTCGACCGTGCCCTCCTCGAGGACCAGGTGGCGCCGCGGGCCGAGCCCCTCGCGGGTGAGCACGTCCCCGGTCGCGAGCTCGAGCAGCCCGCGGTTCTGCATCAACGGGATCGGACCGGGCGCCGGACCGTCGTCGACGGGGCGGCGGGCGTCGAGGTTGGTCGCCGTCCGTTCCCACCGGGGCCGCGGATCGTCGGGCGCCCACGCGCGGATGCCGTCCTGACCGAGCACGACGAGCACGTCCGGGGTGGCGACGGGGCGGCGACCGGCGTCGTCGACGCGCCACCGAGCGGTCCCGTCGGACAGCTCACGGACGTGGAGGGTGCCCTCGGACGTCAGGGCCATCACCGCGTCGTCGACCACCCAGGCCTCCGCTGGCCGAGAAGGGTTCCCGGACGCCGACAACCCCGCCACCCAACGCGGCTCGCCCGTCGCCGTCTCGACGAGCGCGAGTGCGTCGGGGGAGCTGACGAGCAGCCCCTCCTCGGCCTCCCGGATCCGGAGTTCGCCGTGGCGGAGCGGCTCGGTGCGCCACTGGACACCCAGGCCCGGCAGGCGATGGGCGGCGAGCTCGCTGCCTCGGCGCAGGATCACGAGATCCTCCCGCACGATCACGTCGGCCGGGACCAGCTCGTCGACGGACAGCAGCGGCCCGCAGTCGGCGGTGTGGGCCTCGCTGAGCACGCAGCCGTCCGCGGCCGCCACCGGGGCGGTCGGTGAGCGGCCGGCGGCCCGGGGGAGCGGCTCGACCGCGACGCCCCCGTCCCCCTCCGAGGGCGACCCTGGCTCGAGCTCGGTCAACGAGACACCCGCGGCGACCAGACCGACGAGCACCATGGCCCCGCCCACTCCCGTCCACGTCCGAGCGCGGAGCCGGGCGGATGCCTCGACGGACGGAGCCGGCGTGGCGGCACCCTCCTCGAGGGCCTGCCCGCAACGCCCGCACCACCGTGCCGTCCGCTGCCGCCACGCGGCACCGCACGCCGAGCACCGACGACCCGTCTCCCGTCCCACCCGACCAAGGTACGGCGGAGGGCGGCGTTCGCCGCGGCCAGCGTGCGGCGCCACGGTGCGTAGCATCCCCTCCCACGGCGCAGCCGTGCCCGGTGCGTGCCGGCGTGCAGCCACCCCGACTGGAGCGATCGATGTCGGTCTCCCGCGACGGCCCCCCTGGTGGCCGGTCCGGCTCCTCGTTCGTCGGTCCGACCGGCCGACCGGATCCCGTGAACCACACCGACCTCATGGCCCGCGCCGGGCTGGACCCGTCGCGCGTCCCGGCCCACGTGGCGGTGATCATGGACGGCAACGGTCGCTGGGCCAACCGCCAGGGCCTGCCCCGCAACGCCGGTCACGAGGCGGGGGAGCAGGCCCTGTTCGACACGGTCGAGGGCGCACTGGAGCTCGGGATCGACGAGCTGACCGTGTACGCGTTCTCCACCGAGAACTGGCGGCGGCCTCCCGGCGAGGTGCGGTTCCTGCTCGGCTTCAACGAGTCCCTGTTGCTCCGCCGCGCCGACGACCTGCACGAACGCGGTGTCCGGGTCCGCTGCATCGGACGTCGTGACCGTCCCGTCCCCAAACGTCTGGTGCGCCTGATCGAGCAGACCGAGCAGCTGACACGGGACAACCGGCGCATGACCCTCCGCATCGCGTTCAACTACGGCGCCCACGCCGAGCTGGCCGACGCGGCGCACCAGGCCGCGCTCGACCTGGCCGCCGGGCGGATCGACCGGGTGGACGAGACCGCGTTGGCCGAACGCCTCTACGACCCCTCGGCCGCGCCCGTCGACCTGCTCGTGCGCACCTCGGGGGAGCGGCGCATCTCGAACTACCTGCTCTGGCAGGCCGCCTACGCCGAGCTGGTGTTCGTCGACACGCTGTGGCCGGACTTCGACCGGGAGGAGCTCGCTCGCTGCGTGCGTCTCTACCAGGCGCGTGACCGGCGCTTCGGTGGCGCCGTCGACCGGCCGATCACGGAGGACGAGGCGTCCCATGGGGTGGAGTCCGAGGGGCCGGAGCCCCGCGAGGGGTCGGACGAGGGGTGACGGGCCGGGTGCGTGGTCGGCCGCGAGACGCTCATGTGGCGGTACGACGCATCACCGTCAGCTCCGTGACGTAGGCGAGGGCCACGCGCCCGTCACTGGCGAGCTCGGCGAAGCGTCGGTCCACCTGCTCGGCGAGCGCGTCCCGGCTCGCGGTGTCCAGCTGTGCGACGAACGACACGGAGGCGACGCGTGCGCGCAGGCCGGCCCGATCGAGTTGCTGCGTGTGCGCGAACGCGGCGCGGCGCGTGACCCTGAACCCCGTCGGCTCGCGCAGGTCGTCACGCCAGGCATCGCTGCCCCAGGAGGGCGTGTCCCCCCGGAAGGGCAGCAGCAGCTCGTCGATCGCCGCCTGGCCCGCGTCCGCGAGGTCGCGCCGGTTGAACAGCACCGCGAACCAGCTGTCGAGCGGCAGGACCCGGTGCAGCTCGGCGAAGGCGGCCTCCGCGTCGAACCAGTGGAAGGCCTGCGCCGCGACCGCGGCCGTCGGGGGTTCCCGGTGATCACCCGCATCGGGCAGGGGGATCGCCTCGGCGCTGCCGGCCAGGACCCGTGCGGCCGGGACGCGGCGAGCCAGCTCCGCCCGCATGGCCGGGAGCGGCTCGACGGCCACCACGTGTGCGCCCCGGTCCACCAGCAGCCGGGTGAGCTTGCCGGTGCCCGCCCCGAGCTCGAGCACGGTCCGGCCGTCCGCGATCCCGAGGTCGTGCACGAGCACGTCCAGCGCGGCCCGGGGGTAGCTCGGACGGGAGCGCTCGTAGGCGTCGGCGACCTCGTCGAACCCTCTCGCGGTGGCGTGCAGCTCGTCCATCAGCCCCGCCGCGAGCCGAGGCGCTGATCCAGCACGGCGCCGAGATCGCGCGCGAGGTCGCCGGCCCGGTCCTCCGGCAACCCACCGACCGTGACCCGGATCCCCGGGCCGGACGCGAGACGGAACGGTTCCCCCGCCTGGACGGCCCAGCCGAGCTCCGCCAGGCCCTGGACGACCGGCACCTCCTCGGCGACCGGGATCCACACGTTGAGCCCGCTACGGCCGTGGCCGTACAGGCCCTCGGCACCCAGGGCCGCCAGCAGCGCGGCACGGCGGGCCGCGTAGCGTTCGCCGGCGGCGGCGAGCGTGCCGGCCCGCTCGGCGTCCTGCCAGGCCCGCACCACGAGCTCCTGGAGGAGCTGGCTCACCCAGCCGGTGCCCAGCCGCTGGCGACCGAGCACCCGGCTGATCGTGTCCTGGTCCCCCGTCATCACCGCGACGCG
>SKTG01000468.1 GCA_007118045.1 Nitriliruptoraceae bacterium | reverse complement strand
CGGTCGCTGGAGATGACGATCTGCTTCTCCGCGTTGTGCAGCGCGTTGAAGGTGTGGAAGAACTCCTCCTGCGTGCGTTCCTTCTGCTGCAGGAACTGGATGTCGTCGATCAGGAGCACGTCGGCCTGTCGGTACAGGCGCTGGAACGCGGTGATGCGGTCGTCACGGATGGCGTTGATGAACTCGTTCGTGAACTGCTCGGTGGTGACGTAACGGACCTTGAGCCGGGGGTAGAGGTTGCGGACGTAGTGCCCGATCGCGTGCAGCAGGTGGGTCTTGCCGAGCCCGGCGCCGCCGTAGATGAACAGGGGGTTGTACGACTTCGCCGGAGCCTCCGCGACGGCTGTCGCCGCGGCGTGCGCGAACCGGTTGGACGAGCCGATGACGAAGTCGTCGAACGAGTACTTGGGGTTGAGCTGGGTGTCGGGTTCGACGTCCTCGGTCACGCGCGGCCGAGGTTGGGGCAGCTCGACGGTCGGCCCGGAGGGGCGGCCCGGAGCGTGCAGAGGCGCGCTGGCCCCGTTGCCCCTCGGCTGTTCGGCGGTCTCCTGCTCCGCGTCCGGTGACCGATCGGGCGGACGGGTCGTGGCCGCCGACGGTCCCCACTCACCGAGCTGGGCGGGGCCGCGTTCCGGCCCGAGCCGACCCGGCGGTCCGCCTGGCAGCGGTGGCGCGGACTCGCCGTTCGGCGAGCCGTTCTCGAGTGGGTTCGCGGGGTCGGTCGTGGGAGCGGTAGGGGGCTCCGAGGTGTGCAGGTCGAGCGGCTCGGGACGAGGTTGCACCGTGATGACGACGGTCAGGGGTCGTCCGGCTGCCTCCGAGAGGGCACTGGTGATGGTGTCGCCGCACGAGCGCTCCAGCCACTCGCGGGCGAAGCTGTGTGGGCTCGCCAGCACGACGGTGTCGTCGCTGAAACCCACGGGGTGCGTTGCCGCCAACCACTGGCGTTGCGCGGGAGAACCGACCCGCTGGATCACGGCCGCGAGACTGTCGTTCCAGAGGGTCTCGAGGTCGAGCGTCGACGGACCTGACACGCTGGCTCCTCACCGGGTTTGACCACGACCTGCGGTCGGTGACGGTCACCGACCGGGTGGCGGACGGTAACGGGGCACGCCGGGGCCGACCCCCGTGTTTCCACAAGGTCATCCACACGTGTGGATAGGTCGACCGAGTATCGTGCCCCGCGACCCGTGCCGCGGTGGGGAAGGCCCGTCTCGGACACCACCGACCACGGCCGGAAAGCGTCCTGGTGATCGTCGTGCCGAGAGCGCGTCTCGTCGCGGCGTCGCTCCCACTCGGCACGCCGGTCACCCGACGGGCGATCGCGGACGTTACACCGCTGGGTCAGCGCACCGCAACAGCTCGGTCAGCGCACCGACCTCCCGCGGCCACCCGATCGTCACCGTGCGGTGACGACCCGTTCGACAGTGCAGCGCAGCGTGCACACCAGCCACGCCGGGAGCCGCCGAGACGCGCGCGGCGGGACCTCCAGGCGGCTCGAGTTCGCACGGGTCGGGTGCGCGCAACGGCCTCGCGGTTGCCCGGGCCGCGCGCACCCGGGTAGCCTCGCGCGACCGCTCGCACCAGCGTGTGCTGCAGCCTGCCGTCAGGCCCGTCGCTCGACAGCGGATCTTCTCCGCGGCCCGGCTCCTCGCCGAGCCTCTCGCTCGTGCAGGACCGACACCAGCGGCCAGCGTTGCGTGCTCCTACGACCAATGGGGAGGGTTCCGTCGTGAAGCGCACCTTCCAGCCGAACAACCGCCGCCGGGCTCGCAAGCACGGGTTCCGCTCACGTATGCGTACGCGTTCCGGACGTGCGGTGGTCAAGAACCGCCGCCGTCGCGGCCGTGCGAAGCTGTCGGCCTGACCGTCGTGACCCCGGTCGCTCACGATCGGCTCCTCGCCGGCGGCGATATCGGCGCGGTGCTGCGCGCCCGTCACCAGCGGGCCGGCCGCCTCGCGGTGGTCCACATCCGGCGCCGTGACGACGATGGTCGCGCTCGCGTCGCCGTGATGGCGTCGCGACGGGTCGGTGGTGCCGTGCAGCGCAACCGCGCGAAGCGACTGCTGCGCGAAGCTGCTCGACACGTCCCCTTCGCCCCCGGCTCGGACGTCGTGCTCGTGGCGCGGGCGGCGTGTGCGGCGAGCCGCTTCGGCGCCGTGCACGACGAGGTGCGCGCGTCGGCGCGTCATCTGGAGGCCCTCGACGTTCGGGACGACCGCGCCGCCGGGGGGACGACATCGGCATGAGCGAGGTGACCTCCGAGCAGCGGACCGGCACGGGACGCGGTCGACGCTCGCCGCTGGCGCACCTGCTGCTCCTGCCCATCACCATCTACCGGTGGACGGCTCCGTTGCGGGCACCGCGCTGCCGCTTCTACCCGTCGTGTTCGAGCTACGCCGTCGAGGCCATCCGTGTCCACGGCGCGTTGCGCGGCGCGTGGCTGGGGGCGCGACGGCTGTTGCGCTGCCACCCCTGGAACGACGGTGGGGTCGATCACGTCCCGCCGCGGCGTCCCGCCTCGCCGTCGGTGCACCCAGCCACGACCCGGGTCCGACCACCAGGAACCCCACCGATCTCGTCGAGGAAGTAGACCGCCGTGTTCCGTTCGATCGCCGACGCGACCCTCGCGTTCTTCGAGGCCATCCTCACCTTCTTCCACGACGTGTTCGTGCCCGTCCTGGGCCAGCACAGCTGGGGCTGGGCCATCATCGCCCTGACACTGGTGGTGCGGGTGGCGCTGTTGCCGTTGGCGATCAAGCAGACCCGCTCGATGCGGGCGATGCAGGCGCTCCAACCCCAGCTGAAGGAGCTCCAGAAGAAGTACAAGGTCGACCGCGACCTGATGAAGAAGGACCCCGAGCAGTACAAGGCGAAGAAGCAGAAGCTCAACGAAGAGATGATGAAGCTCTACCAGCAGGAGGGGGCCAACCCCGCCTCCAGCTGTCTGCCGCTGCTGGCTCAGGCGCCCATCTTCATCGCCTTGTTCTGGACGATCCGCGGGATGGACGAGCTGGCTGGCGCTCCGTTCTACTTCTTCACCGCCTTCATCGGTGAGGACGCCTCCGCGCAGGGACTGGCCGCGCTGGTCAGCGAGACGTTCTGGCCCGGCTGGCTGCTCATCGTGGTGATGTCGGGAACGATGTTCTTCTCGATGAAGCAGATGCAGGCACGCACGGCGGCCACGCAGCCCGGCGACGCCCCGAACCCGATGGCGCAGCAGCAGAAGATCCTGCTGTACGTGATGCCGGTGTTCCTGGCGGTCATCTCCTTCAACTTCCCGCTCGGACTGCTGCTGTACTGGTGCACCACGAACATCTGGCAGGTGGCGCAGCAGGCCATCATCCTGCGGGAGGTCAAGCACGAGGCGGAGACGGGCGAGCTCGCCGAGAAGCCGGGCGGCGAAGCCGCTGCGAGGTCGAAGCAGAAGAAGGGCAAGAAGGGCAAGAAAGGCAAAGCGGACGAGGGCGACACGGCGGACACCTCCGGGAACGGGAGCTCCAAGCCCACGGGTCGCATCTCGCCTGGTGCGTCCTCTGGGAAGCGTCCGGTCGAGAAGACGTCACCGAACGGCGACCATCCCGAGGTCCCGGAGCCGGTCGACGAGCCCGAGGAACCGACGGAAGCGGAGGCCTCCGAGCCCGAACCGCAGCCGCCCGTCGAGCCCATCGACGAGGACCAGCCACCGGCCAGCCAGCCTGCTCGCCGCCGCGATCACCTGCCGCGCCGGGGCGACGCCCGCAGCTGACGTCACGAGGAGACCACACCGATGACCCGAACCGTTCGCGCGACCGGCGACCACCTCGAGGGTGCGCTGCAGCGAGCCGTGGCCGAGCTCCTGGCCAGTGAGCCAGAGAAGGTGGAGCTCCGCCTCGAGGCCCCGGGGCTCGACGATCTGACGGGCGAGTTCCGCCTCGAGCTGG
>SKTG01000213.1 GCA_007118045.1 Nitriliruptoraceae bacterium | reverse complement strand
GTCCTCGTGGAGGTACGCGGCGTACTCCTTCTTGTCCGCGATCCACTTGGACTTCCAGTCCGTGGTGACACCCAGGCGGAAGCCGTAGGGGTTGACCTTCTGACCCATGTCAGTTCTCCTCAGCCGGCGTGACCACGACGGTGATGTGGCTCGTGCGCTTGCGGATCCGGTAGGCGCGACCGAGCGCTCGAGGTTGGTAGCGCTTGAGGGTCGGGCCCTCGTCGGCGAACGCCTTGTCCACGATCAGCTCGTCCGGATCGAGGTCGTCGTTGTTCTCCGCGTTGGCCATCGCCGAGTTCAGGACCTTGAGCAGCGGCTCGGCCGCGCCCTTGTCCGCGAACTGCAGGATGCGCTGCGCCTCCTGCACGGGCTGGCCCACGATGAGCCGCGCGAGCTGGCGCACCTTCGTGGGACTGACCCGCACGTACTTGGCGGTCGCTTTGACCTTGGTCTGCATCTTGACGCTCCTAGCGGCGCTTCTGGGCCTGCTTCTCGCCTGCGCCGCTCCACTTGATGACGCGCGACGGGGCGAACTCGCCCAGCTTGTGGCCGACCATGGACTCCGTGACGTAGACCGGAACGTGCTTGCGGCCGTCGTGGACCGCGAGCGTGTGCCCGACCATCTCCGGGAAGATCGTGGAACGGCGTGACCACGTCTTGATGACGCGCTTCTCGCCGGCCTCGTTCTGCGCATCCACCTTCTTCATCAGGTGGGCGTCGACGAACGGGCCCTTCTTCAGGCTGCGTGGCATGTGTCCTCAACCTCCAACGGGCCGTCCTCGCGTCGGGCCCACGTCCCTCCGGCAGGGAGGGAGCGCTGATCAGCGCCTCCGGCCCCTGCCGCGACGTCGGATGATGTACTGGTTCGAGCTGTTCTTGGGCTTGCGGGTGCGACGTTCCGGGTTGCCCCAGGGGTCGACCGGGTGCCGGCCACCGGAGGACTTGCCCTCGCCACCGCCGAGCGGGTGGTCGATCGGGTTCATGGCCACACCACGCGTCTGCGGACGCTGGCCCTTCCAGCGGCTCCGGCCGGCCTTGCCGAGGCTGAGCAGCTCGTGCTCCTCGTTGCCGACGGAGCCGATCGAGGCACGGCACCGAGCGTCGACGAGGCGGATCTCCCCGGAGGGCATCCGCACGGCGGCGTTCTTGCCTTCCTTGGCGAGCAGCTGGATGGCCGCACCGGCGGAACGACCGAACTTCGCCCCACCACCGGGCCGCAGCTCGACGGCGTGGATCGTGGTCCCCACCGGGATGTTGGCCAGTGGCAACGCGTTCCCGAGCTTGATGTCGGCGCCGGGGCCGGACTCCACGACCGCCCCGACCCTGAGGTTGCGGGGCGCCAGGATGTAACGCTTCTCACCGTCGTGGTAGTGCAACAACGCGATGCGCGCCGAGCGGTTCGGGTCGTACTCGATCGCCGCGACCGAAGCGGGAACGCCGTCCTTGTTGCGACGGAAGTCGATGATGCGGTACTTGCGCTTGTGGCCGCCGCCACGGTGACGGGAGGTGATGCGCCCGTGCACGTTGCGACCGGCCGAGCGTGGCACCGGGGCCAGGAGCGACTTCTCCGGCTCGTTCCGGGTGATCGTCGCGAAGTCGCTCGACGAAGCCCCACGCCGCGCGGGCGAGGTCGGCTTGAACTTTCGGATGGCCATGGGAGTGCCTCTTCAAGATGCTCGGGGCTGACGCTGCGGGGAGGTCTACAGACCCGCGTCGAACAGCTCGATCTCGTCGCCCGGGGCGACGGTGACGATGGCGCGCTTGCTGTGGGGTCGCTGACCGACGATGAAGCCGCGACGCTTGCGCTTGCCGGCGCGGTTCAACGTGTTCACGCTGACCACCTTCACGTCGAAGATGGTCTCGATGGCCTGCTTGATCTGGGTCTTGTTGGCCCGCGGGTCGACGACGAAGGTGTACTTGTTCTCGTCGAGCAGACCGTAGGTCTTCTCCGAGATCACGGGCTTGCGGATGATGTCGCGTGGATCGCTCACTGGGCCACCTCCTGCGCGCTCGCACGCTGACCGGTGCCGATCAGGCCGAGAGCGGCCTCATCGAAGACGACCGTGTCGCTGACGAGCACGTCGTGGGTGTTCAGCTGGTCGACGACCAGCGTGTGGACCTCTGGCAGGTTGCGGAACGACCGGAGGGTCGCGTCGTCGGCGTCGGCCAGGACCACGAGCACCCGCCCGGTCAGGCCCAGCGCCTCGAGCGTGGCCACCGCGTCCTTGGTCCTCGGGACGTCGTAGACCAGACCCCGCACGACGGACACGCACCCGTTGCGGGCGCGGTCGGTCAGCGCGGAGCGCAGCGCGACCCGCTTGAGCTTCTTGTTGACCCGGACGCTCCAGTCGCTGGGTGTCCGCCCGTGGGCGACACCACCTCCGACCCACTGTGGCGATCGCGTCGATCCCTGGCGAGCCCTGCCGGTGCCCTTCTGGCGCCACGGCTTGGCCCCACCACCTGCGACCTCACCTCGCGTCTTGGTCTTGTGCGTGCCCTGACGCGCCGCGGCCAGCTGCGCCGTGACGACCTGGTGCATCGCCGCCACGCTGACGTCGCCGTCGAACCACTCCGTCGGCAGGTCGACCGTGCCGACCGAGGTACCGGCCGGGTCCACGACGTCGACGCTCGGAGCGCTCTCGTTGTGATCAGCCATCAGGCTCCACCACCCTTGTTCGCCGCCTTGACGGCCGACTTGATGAACACGACCTGGCCGTCGGAGCCGGGCAACGCGCCCTTGACCAGGATCAGCTGGTGCTCCGTGTCCACGTCGACGACCTCGAGGTTCTGCACGGTCACGCGGGCACCCCCGGTGCGACCGGCCATCTTCATGCCCTTGAACGTGCGTCCGGGCGTGGCCGCCATGCCCACGGAACCGGGGTGACGGTTCTTCTTCTTGACGCCGTGGCCGTCGCCCATGCCCGAGAAGTTGTGACGCTTCATCACGCCGGCGTAGCCCTTGCCCTTGCTCGTACCCGTCACGTCGATGGTGTCGCCCTTGGCGAACGTGTCGACCGAGACGGTGGACCCGACCTCCGGGAGCTCGTCGTCGGAACCCAACCGCAGCTCGGCGAGGACCTTGGCGCCCTCGACCCCGGCCTTGGCGAGGTGGCCGGCGGCCGGCTTGTTGACGCGCTTGCGGGTGCCGTAGGCGAGCTGGACGGCGCGGTAGCCGTCGGTGTCGGGGGTCTTGACCTGGGTGACCGTGTTGGGGTCGGCCTGGACCACGGTGACCGGCACGATGCGGCTGTTCTCGTCGAACACCTGCGTCATACCGAGCTTGGTTCCGAGGATGCCCTTGGAAGCCATGGTGAGCTCTCCTGCCTTCGTCGACCCGTCGTACGCGCGTGGCGCAGCGGACGAGCCCCTGATGTGTGCGGGTGTGCGTGCCCTACAGCTTGATCTCGATGTCCACGCCGGCCGGCAGCGAGAGACCCATCAGCTTGTCGATGGTCTTCTGCGTCGGGACGTGGATGTCGATCAGGCGCTTGTGGGTGCGCATCTCGAAGTGCTCCCGCGAGTCCTTGTACTTGTGTGGCGACTTGATCACGCACCACACGTTGCGCTCGGTGGGCAACGGCACCGGCCCGGTGACGTGCGCCCCGGTCGCCTCGACCGTGTCCACGATCTCTCGCGCAGACCGGTCCAGGATCTCGTGGTCGTACGCCTTGAGGCGGATCCGGATCTTCTGGTCAGCAGCCATCTGTCTCTCTTCTTCTCGCTTCAGGGCCGGGAGGTCGTGAGATGTCCTCGCCGACCCGAAGTGCTGCTCGTGTGATGAACCTGCGTCGTGGCTGGGGTGTTACTCGATGATCTTGGTGACCCGACCAGCACCAACCGTGCGGCCACCCTCACGGATCGCGAACTTCAACCCCTCGTCCATCGCGATCGGCGCGATCAACTCCACCGACATCTCCGTGTTGTC
>SKTG01000334.1 GCA_007118045.1 Nitriliruptoraceae bacterium | reverse complement strand
GCGAGGAACCGTGCCGGCATCCCCACGCCGGTGATGGTGGCATCCAGCAGGGGCGAGCAGATGCGGCGCGTCAGCAGCCTGCGCGGTCATATCGGTCGCCACGATCACCTGATGGGCCTCATCGACCACCGCCTGGGCGTTGTAACACTGATGGAACGACCCGTCCGAGGTCTTCATGATCCGCGACTCGGGGTCGGTGAAGTTGCGCTGCGCCTTGGGTTTCGGGACCGCCGTGGCGGCAGCTTTGGCTGCGGCCTGCTCACACCGCTCGATGACCTCCGGATCGTCGGGATCCTCACCCCCACGTTCCGCCCTGGTGCGCTCCCGCTGACGTGCCTTGTCGGCGGCCTGCTCGCTCGCGTCGGCCTCGAGCTCGGCCTTGGCCTTGCGGATCGCCTCGAGCCGGCCCTGCTTGGTGCGTAGATGCTCGGGCAGCTCATCGCCGCGCGCGTCGCCGTAGAGCTCGTCCTCCTCGGCATCGACCGCTTCGGCCTCCTCGAGGATCTCAGCCACGATCGCAGCCAGCTGGGGTTCGCGTTCGACCATCCGGGCATAGCTCATCGCCTTGTGCCGTGACGCGTTCGCCCGAACCTTGGTGCCATCCAACCCCACGTTGCCAAGCTTGACCATCCCCGCCTGCTGGCACAGCCCCAGCACGTCGACGAACAGTCCGTCGACCGCGGCCAGATGCCGCCGACGAAACCGCGAGAACGCCCGATGATCCGGCGTCTGGTTCGCCGCCAAAAACCGGAACGCGACCTGCTCGATGCACGCCGCCTCGAGCTTCCGCGACGAACGCACCCCGACCAGATACCCGTACAGCAGCAGCTTGAGCATCATCCGCGGGTCATACGGCGGGAAGCCCTTGACGTTGGTGTGCGCCGCATACAACGGCTCGAGATCAAGATGCGTCTCGACCAGCTCGTCAACGAACCGGGCCAGATGCTCGACCGGCAGCCACTCGTCCAGCGACGGCGGCATCAGCATCACCTGGCCCGGCTGATAGTCGCGGAACACCTTGCCCGGCACCGGCCCCGCAGGCGCTTCCGCGGAATCGCTCACCGGCTCCGCCGGGACCTCCACCAGCAGCTGCTGCTCGCCCATCACCACCCACGTCTCGACGACCCCCGTAGTCTGGCAACCAACCCGGCGACATCCCAGCAACCTCGCGGTTACTGACCCAGGCTCCTAGGCCCACCCGAGCTCGTGCAGACGCTCGTCGTCGATGCCGAGGTGGTGGGCGAACTCGTGGACCACGGTGATGTAGACCTCGTCGACGAGCTCGTCCTCGTCGGAGACGTGCTCGCAGAGGGGCAGCCGGAAGATCCGGATCACGTCGGGGGTGACGCCGCCGTAGTCGTCACGCTCGGTCAGCGGGACGCCGTCGTAGACACCCAGCAGCTCGGGCTCATCCTCGTCGCGGTCCTCGATCAGCACCACGACGTTCTCGAACATCTCCCACAGCTGCTCGGGGACCTCGTCGAGGGCTTCGCCGACGAGTTCCTCGAAGCGTGGGGCGGGGACCGGCTGCACGGGTCAGAGCAGCCGGTCGAGACCGACCACGAGGCCGTCCAACGAGGCGACGCGACGGCAGGCGAGCAGCACGCCCGGCATGAACGAGCTGCGATCGAGGGAGTCGTGGCGCAGCGTGAGCGTCTGCCCCTGTCCTCCGAACACGACCTCCTGATGCGCCACCAGACCGGGCAGCCGCAGGCTGTGCACCCTGACGCCCTCGTGATCGGCCCCACGCGCACCCGGATGCCGGTCGTCCCCCAGCGGCACGTCGGGGCTCTCCGCGCGCGCGGCGGCGATCATCTCCGCCGTCCGCAGCGCGGTGCCGGACGGCGCGTCGAGCTTCTGGTCGTGGTGCAGCTCCACGACCTCGACGTGTGGGAGGTGCCGAGCCGCCTGCTCCGCGAACCGCATGAGCAGGACCGCGCCGATGGCGAAGTTGGGGGCCAGCAGTGCGTTGGCCGCGCCCTCGGCCGCCAGCGAGCGCGCCCGCTCGAGCTGTTCGTCCGCGATGCCCGTCGCCCCCACGACGGCGTGGATGCCGTGCTCGAGCAGCCAGCAGAGGTTGTCGCCGACGGAGGCGGGACCCGTGAACTCGACGGCCACCTCGGCGCCCGCGTCGGTGAGCGCCGCGAGCTCGTCCGCGACGACGAGGTCCGCGTCCACACCTGCGACCTCGCGCACGGCGCGCCCACCACCGGCCCGGTCGACGGCGGCCACCAGCTCCAGGTCGTCGGCGCCGCTGACCGCGCGACACACCTCGGCGCCCATACGCCCTGCCGCTCCGACCACTCCGACCCGCACGGGACCTCCCCTGGACACACCGACCGCTAGAGGCGCGGCAGCGTACTCCTCCCCGTGGAGCCGGCGGCGGGCCGGTCCCGTCAGACCGCCGGCGCGTCCCGGGTGGCCGCGGCCCGGTCCAGGGCCACCGTCGTCGTCGCTTCGGGGAACGGCGAGGCCGCCACGGCACTCCGGCGCCCGCGGATGCCGCCGAGCACCTCCCGACACAGCGCCGCCAGGTGGGCCAGGTCCTCGCGTTGCCCGGCGACCACTGCTCCGTCCGCCGGCGCCCCGTGGCCGGGCACCGTGACCGTGGCTCCGAACGCCTCCAACCGCGAGAGCGTGGGGGCCCACTCGAACGGGTAGGCGTCGTGGAACTGGGGTGGACCACCCACCTCGACGAGGTCGCCGGCCAGCACCGTGGACGCGTCGGGGACGTGCGCGATCAGGTCGTGGTCCGTGTGCCCGCGCCCCAGCACCGCCAGGTCGACGTCCCGATCGCCGAGATCGAGCCGCCGCCGGTCGGTCACCGTGCGATCGGGTATCGGCAACGGGCTCGCCCGCAGGTCGGCATGGCGTTCCTCCGGCAGCCACTCGAGCCACCGTTCCCGCTGCGAGATGCCGTGTCGCTGCAGCTGCTCGCGACAGCCGGCGCTCGCGTACACCGGCAGCTCACCGAAGGCACCCGCACCGAGGCAGTGGTCGAGGTGGGCGTGGGTCAGGACCAGGGCCGTGAGCGGACCGATCGGCAGCTCCCGCAGCTGCTCGCGGACCTCCGTGGCCTCCACCAGCGTGGTCCGCGTGTCGATCAGCAGCGCACCGTGGCCGCCGGCCACGACCGTCACGTTGACGTCGAACGGCTCGTACCGACGCACCCAGATCCGGTCCGCGACCTCCTGCCATCCGGTGACCGCGCCCACGTCTTCAGCCCAACCTGGCGAGGAAGCGGTCGCGGTCACCCTCGTCGAACGGCCCCACGACGGCGAGGTCGCGGCCGCCGCCGAGCACCCGGTCGGCGACGTCGCGGACCGCACCGACGTCCACGGCGGCGATCCGCTCCAGGGCCTCGTCGACGGTCACGATCGGCGCACCCGTGGCGACCTGCTTGCCGAGCCGGGACATCCGTGAGCCGGTGTCCTCCAGGCCGAGGACCGTGGCGCCCGTCAGGGCCCCCTTCGCCCGTTCGACCTCGGCGGCGGTGACGTCGCTCGCGGCCCGGTCGAGCTCGTACCGCAGCACGTCGAGCACCTCGTCGACCTTGCCGGGCGAGGTCCCGGCGTACGCCCCGACCAGACCGCCGTCGGTGTAGGAGGCGGCGTAGCTGAAGGTGGTGTAGGCCAGACCCCTGACCTCGCGGATCTCCTGGAACAGCCGGGAGGACATGCCGCCCCCGAGCAGCGCGTCGAGCACCCGCATGGCCCAGCGGTCCTCGTCCTGTTGCGTCAGCCCACCGCCACCCATCACCACGTGGGCCTGCTCGCTCGGTCGGGGCCGCAGGTGCAGCTCGCCGGCCCGGTAGTGCTGGGGCGGGGTCCGTGGTGCCCGCGACCCACCCGGTCGCCCGAGGTCGCCGAGCAGCGCATCCGTGAGCTCCACGACCTCCGCGTGCTCGAGGTTGCCCGCGGCGGCGACGGTCAGGGTCTCCGGCCGGTAGGCTTCGAGGTAGTAGGCGTGGATGGTGTCGCGCTCGAGCCTCGTCACCGACTGGAGCGTGCCCAGCGTCTCCGCGGCGAGTGGGTGGTCGCCGAGCACGAGCTCGCAGAAGTCCGCGTGCACGAGCTCGTCCGGTGCCTCGTGCAGCTCGTCGAGCTCCGAGAGCACCACCTGACGTTCCGCATCGACGTCCCGCTCGTCGTTGCGCGCATCGACGATCATGTCGGCGAGCACCTCGAAGGCCAGGGGCAGGTCCTCGTCGAGCACGCGCGCGTAGAAGCAGGTCAGCTCCTTCGAGGTGAAGGCGTTGAGCTCGCCTCCGACCGCATCGAGCGCCTCCGCGATGTCCCGGGCGCTGCGGGTGCTCGTGCCCTTGAACAGCAGGTGCTCCAGGAAGTGGGAGCAGCCGGCCTGCTCCGGTCGCTCGTCGCGCGAACCGACCGAGACCCACAACCCCAGCGAGACGGACCGCACGGACGGGATGTGCTCGGTCACGACCGTCACGCCGGACGGCAGGGTGGTGCGCTCGTAGGCCACGGGGTTCCGGTCGGACGGGGACGTGGTCCCCCGAGGGTAGGCGGCCACGCCGGATGCCGTGACGCCGCATCCGATGCCGGGACGGCCGCACCCGAGGCCGGGGTGGTGTCCGTTCCGGCGCGCGCCGGCAGCGGCCGGGACACGACGGAGGGCGGCCTTCGGGCCGCCCTCCGGGGTCGTGCGGTGCGGAGCGTCAGTCGCGGTCGCGTGAACGACTGCGGGTCCGGGTGCGGGTACGCCCGCCGCCCTCGGAGCCGCGGTCGCCGTCGCCGCCGCGGTCGCCCCCGCTGTCGCGGTCGCCACCGGCCTCGCCGCCGCTGCCACGCTCGGCGGCAGCAGGCTCGGTCTCCTTGCCGCCGCGCTGGTCACGGTCGCGACCGCCACGCCGCCGACCGCCGCGCGACGATCCACCGCCGGAGCGCTGCTCCGAGGTGTCCTCTGCGGGAGCGTCGGCGTCGGCGTCGGCCGTCCCCGCGTCGTCGACACCGGCCTTCTCACCGACGTACTGCAGCTTGAACTTGCGACCACCGTCGAGCACGTCGAGAACCTCGACGAGCACCTGCTCGCCGACGTCGACGGCCTCCTCGGCGTGACCGAGGCGCTTGCCGGCCATCTTCGACAGCTCCGAGATGTGCAGCAACCCGTCCGTACCCGGGGTCAGCGACACGAAAGCACCGAAGTCGACGGTCTTGACGACCGTGGCGTGGTAGCGCTCACCCTTCTCGGGCATCTGCGGGTTGGCGATCGCGTTGACGCGGTCCAGGGCGTCCTGGGCGATGGACTTGGTGCTGGCGTAGATCTTGACGACCCCGCCACCGCCTTCCTCGTCCACGTCGATCTGCGCGCCGGTCTCCTCGACCAGCTCCTTGATGATCGCGCCGCGAGGACCGATGACCGCGCCGATCTTGTCCTGCGGGATCCGCACGATCTCCACGCGCGGTGCCGTCTCGGCGACCTCCTCGCGGGGCTCGGGGATGGCCTCGTTCATCACGTCCAGGATCTGCATCCGCGCGTCCCGCGCCTGGAGCAGCGCATCCTGGAGCACCTGCGCCGGGATGCCGGCGAGCTTGGTGTCGAGCTGCAGCGCCGTGATGAAGTTCTCCGGCCCGGCGACCTTGAAGTCCATGTCGCCGAAGAAGTCCTCGACGCCCTGGATGTCGGTCAGGGTGGTGTACTTGCCGTTCTCGTAGACCAGACCCATGGCGATGCCCGACACGGCCGCGTGGACCGGCACACCGCCGTCCATGAGCGCCAACGAGGTCGCACACACCGACCCCATGGACGTCGAGCCGTTGGAGCTGAGAACGTCAGAGACGATGCGCATGGCGTAGGGCCACTCGTCCTGTTCGGGCAGCACCGGGATGATCGCTCGCTCGGCGAGCGCGCCGTGGCCGATCTCGCGCCGCTTCGGCGAACCCACGCGGCCGGCTTCGCCGGTCGAGTAGGGCGGCATGTTGTAGTGGTGCATGAACAGCTTCTCGTCCACCGGGTCGAGCGTGTCGATCCGCTGGCCCTCACGGGCGGTGCCGAGCGCGAGCACCGACATGACCTGGGTCTCGCCGCGCTGGAAGAGCGACGAGCCGTGGGTCTTGGGCAGGACACCGACGTCCGCGGTGACCTCCCGCAGCTCGGTGACGCCGCGTCCGTCGACGCGGAAGCCCTCCTCGACGATCAGCTTGCGCACCACCTTCTTCTCCGTGGTGCGGAACGCCTCGCCCGCCTCCTTGCCGCGGGCCTCCTCATCGAGATCGGCCGGGCCGTTGGCGACGACGTGCTCCACGGCCGCGGCCTTGACCTCGGCGAGCTTGTCGTCCTTCTCGGCCTTGCCGCTGTCGGCCTCCCGGTAGATCGTCTCCACCTTGTCGGCCGCGAACCCGAAGACCTGGTCGAAGACCTCGTCGCTGTGGTCGAGGAACAACGGGTAGTCGTCCACGGTGCGCCCGACGTCGTCGACGAACGCCTGCTGGGCCTCGCACAGCTGCTTGATGACGGGCTTGACGGCCTCGATGCCCTCACCGATGACCTGCTCGGTGGGGGCGGTACCGCCCATGTCGATCTTGATCCAGGAGTCGGGGGTGGCCTCCGCCTCGATCATCAGTATCGCGACCTCGCCGTCGTCCTCGACGCGCCCGGAGATGACCATGTTGAACACGGCCTCCTCCTCGAGCTCCTCGAAGGACGGGAACGCGACCCAGCTGCCGTCGCGCAGCAGTGCGTAGCGCACCGCGGCGACGGGCCCGTCGAAGGGCAGGCCGGAGAGCATCGTGGAGGCGGACGACCCGTTCATCGCCACGACGTCGTACGGGTCGAACTGCGTGGTCTGGATGATCGTGTTGACGACCTGGACCTCGTTGCGCAGCCCCTCCGCGAAGGTGGGGCGCAGGGGCCGGTCGGTGAGACGGCAGACCAGGATCGCGTTCTCCGAGGGGCGTCCCTCGCGCTTGAAGAACGATCCCGGGATCTGGCCGCTGGCGTACATCCGCTCCTCCACCTCGATGGTGAGGGGGAAGAACGGCAGGAAGTCCTTGACCTGCTTGGACGCGGTGGTCGTGGTCAGGACCTTCGTGTCCCCGATGCTGGTGACCACAGCGCCACCCGCCTGGGCGGCCAGGGTCCCGGCTTCGAAGGTGATCGTCTTGCCGTCGATCTCCGTGCTGTACTCGTGCTTGCCGAGCTTGCCCACAGTGGGCCTCCTCGTTGTTCCTCGGGCCGCCACGTACGTCACGTGGCGGTGGTGGCGAGGCGGCCGGGGCCGGATCGGCGCATCAGTGGGGGCGGCTCGACGACCTGGGGTCTTCGAGGCGTCGCCACTGACGACCGAGGACGACGTCCGGGCCGCCTACCCGTGGTCGCGCGGATCCGCCGCGCCCCACGAGCAGGGCCGAGGTCGACGACCCCGGCCCAGTGGTGTCACCGACGCAGTCCCAGTTCGGAGATCAGCGTGCGGTAACGGTCGATGTCCTTCTCCTTCAGGTAGTTCAGCAGGCGCCGCCGCTGACCGACCAGCTTGAGCAGGCCGCGACGCGAGTGGTGGTCCTGCTTGTGCTCCTTGAGATGCTCGGTGAGGTGGCTGACGCGCGCGGTGATCAGCGCGACCTGTACCTCGGGTGAGCCGGTGTCTCCCGGTTCGCGGGCGAACCGGTCGATGATGGCCTGCTTGTCCTCCGGCAGGGTGGCGGGCACGGCATGTCTTTCGTCTCGTGGGTGGGCCCTGCTCCGCCGGGTGGCGCGAACGACGTCGTCGCCCCGGGGGTCCCCGGTCGGCCGACGTCACGGCGTCGACCGCCTGGTGCCGCCACCGTCGGTCGAACCGACGTCGGCCGCTGATGCGGCCGGTCGACGGTGAGCGGGCTTGGACCCCGACACCCGAGCGGGCACGGTGGAACGGCCCTCGTGGGCCGTGGTGACGCGAGTGTGGCACAGGCCCGCCCCCGCCGGCAACCGACGCCACTCACCGCGCGCGGTCCCCCTCGAGCGGTCAGCCCCGCGCCGCCAGCACCTGTCGGGCTTCCTCGATGTCCAGGCGGATCCGCGCCACCAGCTCGTCCGGGCCGTCGAAGCGCTGCTCGCCCCGGATCCTGGCCTCGAACGCGACCGTCAGGCTCTCGCCGTACAGATCGGGCGATGCGTCGAGCACGTGCGCCTCGATCGAGCGCGTCACACCGTCGAAGGTCGGCCGCACACCGACGTTGGTCACCGCGTCGTAGCGCCGTCCGCCGTGCTCGACCCGTCCCGCGTAGACGCCGTCGGCGGGGACGAGCACGTCCGGGTCCACCGCCAGGTTCGCGGTCGGCACGCCGATCGTGCGACCCCGCCCGTCGCCGCGGACCACCGTGCCGCGCAGGGTGTACGGCCGGCCCAACCAGCCCGCGGCGCGTTCCACGGCACCGACGCGGAGGGCCGTGCGGATCTGGCTCGACGACACGGCGGCGTCGCCGAGTTCGAGCAGCGTGACCGCCTCCGTCTCGAAGCCGTGGTCCTCGCCCACCTCGACCAGGGTCACCACGTCACCCGCCGCACGGTGACCGAACCGGAAGTTGGTCCCGACCACGACCCGGGCGACCCCGAGACCCTCCACGAGCACCCGTTCGACGAACTCTCGCGGCGTGAGCGCCGACAGCTCGCGGGTGAAGGGGAGCACCACCACCAGGTCCACCTCGGTCGCGGCCAGGGCCTCGATGCGGTCGTCCAGGGTCTGCAGGCGGGGCGGCTCGGAACCTGGTCGCAGCACCGCGGCGGGATGTGGCTCGAAGGTCACCACGACCGAGCGCAGATCGCGGTCGCGGCCCGTGTCGACGGTGCGTCGCAGGAGCACGTGATGGCCCCGGTGCACGCCGTCGAAGTTGCCGATGGTCACCACGGAGGGCTCGACCGAGACCTCGTCCAGGCTCCACACGACCGCGGTCACGACAGCTCCTCGGGACGGGTCCAGACCAGCTCGGGTCGGGCGGGCGCACCGTCCGGCCCGTCCAGGTAGACACCCACGAGCTGGGGCGGTCGACCCTCGGTCCCCGGCCGCACGACCACGTAAGGACCGTGCTCGCCGGTAGCCGGGAGCCGACCTCCCTGCACCAGCTGCCGCAGCAGGGCATCGTCGGTCACCTCCACGACGGGCAACGCCCGGGCGAGCGCGGTCAGCGGGTCGAGCAGCGGGAGGGCTCCGGCCTCGCCGGCCTCATCGACCGCGGCGAGGTCCACCGCGTCGTCGAGCCCGAACGGTCCGTTCGCGAGGCGCCGGAGCGCCGTCAGGCTGCCACCGACGCCCAACGTCTCGCCGAGGTCGTGCGCGATCGTGCGGACGTAGGTGCCGGCCGAGCAGGTGACCAGGAACGACAGCTCCGCCACGGGCCCTGGCGTGAAACCCTCGACCACCAACGAGTCGACGGTGACGGTCCGCGGCTCGCGCTCGACCTCCTCGCCCCGCCGAGCCCGCACGTGCAGCCGTTCCCCACCAACCTTCACCGCTGAGACCATCGGGGGGAGCTGCTGGAGCTCCCCCTGGAAGCGCGTCAACGCCTCGCAGACGGTGCGTTCGTCGAGGTGGCTGGCGTCCTCGCGTGCGAGGACCTCGCCCTCGGCGTCCTGCGACGCCGTGGTGACACCGAGCTGCACCCGGGCCGCGTAGGTCTTGCGTCCGGCTTGGAGGAAGCGCACGAGCTTCGTCGCGCGGCCCAGGCAGAGGACCAGCACCCCGGTCGCGGCCGGGTCGAGGGTGCCCGTGTGGCCGACGCGCTGGTGGCCCACGGCCCGCCGCACGCGCCCGACGACGTCGTGCGAGGTCGGTCCGGCCGGCTTGTCCACGACGAGCACGCCGTCCGCGACGGGACCGGTCGGCCGACGACGGCGCCCCACCGTTCAGGCCTCCCGGAGGGCGTCGACGACCGCCGTGACGACCTCGGCCGCGTCGCCGGCCCCGGTGAACCCGGCGGCGGCCGCGTGCCCTCCGCCCCCGAAGCGCGCCGCCAACGCTCCCGCGTCGACCACGCCGCGGGAGCGCAGCGAGGCACGCCAGGTGCCGTCGACGTTGGGCTTGAGCACCAGCGCGAGCTCGGCGACGTCGGCGCTGCGCAGCAGGTCGATCAGGGCCTCGGTCGCCTCCAGACCACCGCCGGAGCGCTCGAGCTCCTCCTGCGTGAGGTGGGTGTGGACCAGCGCGACGTCCGGCACGAACGTGAGCCGGTCCAGGGCACGTCCCAGCAGGCGCAGCTCCGCGAGCGAGCGCGTGTCGTACAGCCGGCGGGTCAGCTCCGCGTGGTCGACACCGGCGGCCAGCAGGCGACCGGCCAGCACCATCACGCTGGCATCGGTGTTCGGGTGGCCGAAGCGGCCGGTGTCGGTGACCAGCCCGGCGTACAGGCAGGTCGCCACGTCGCGGGTCAGCGGCAGCGACAGCCGGTCCAGCAGCGCCGCGACGATCTGGACGGTCGCGGCCGCTCGCGGCGCGACGATCCGGACGTCACCGAAGGAGGTCGAGCTCGCGTGGTGGTCGAGCACGAGAGTGGGGATGCCGGCGTCGAGGTAGCGCTGCACGCTGCCGAGCCGCTCGGGGCTGGCAGCGTCGACGGTGATCAGCAGCGAGACCTCGGTGGGGTCGGGCAGCCCCGAGACACTGGTCACCCCCTCCACCCCCGGCAGATCGCTGAGGGGTGCCGGGACCTTCAGAGGGTCCTCGCCGACGGTGGGTACGGCCCTCGCCCCCGCGGCACCGAGCGCCAGGTGCAGAGCCAGCGCGGCGCCGAGCGCGTCACCGTCCGGCCCCACGTGACCCGCGATCAACACCGTCTGGCGGCCCTCGACGGCTCGTCGGAGCAGCTCGACGGCCCGGTCGAGATCTCCCTGGTCGAGGTCCTCGGACCAGGCCTCAGCGAGCTGCGCCGTCGTCACGGTGTCTGCTCGTCACCGTCGGACCCACCGGTCCCCGGTGCCACGTCGCGGTCGGTGTCGATGCTGCGCAGCAGCTCCTCGATGCGCGCCGCCTGCGCCGTCACGGGGTCGGGCTCGAAACGCAGCTCGGGGGTGGCGCGCAGGCCGACGCGGCGGGCCACCATGCCCTGCAGTCGCGGCGCGGCCGCCGCCAGGCCCGCGGCGACCTCCTCGGCGTCGGGGATCCGGTCGCCACCGGTACGGCGGTGGTCACGGCTCACCAGCGACGGGTCGAGCGTCGAGTAGTAGACGGTGGCGACCTCGTGGTCGGGCGTGACGTCCGCCTCAGTGATGCTGATCAACGCCAGCCGGGGGTCAGCCGCCTCGGTCTCGATCAGGTCGGCGATGGCCGCACGCACCTGCTTGTCGATGCGCGGGTTGCGTCTTCGTGCCACGGGTACGCCTCTCGTCTCGATCGGCCACGTTTGGATGGGATGTCCGCCAAGGTACGCCGCCGGGTGGCGGCGCTGCAGTGCGCGTCCGGAGGCCGCGGGAGCTCAGCTGCCCGGTGGCAGCGCGACGGCACCGTCGACGTCCAGCCCGTCCGCCAGGTCCTCGATCGCGAGCACCACCACGCGTGGATCGCGTTCGATCACCGCCGCGAGCCGATCGAGGACGCGGTCGACCCCGGTCGCGGACGAGGCCGCGACCGCGACCCCGAGCACCGCGCGCTGCCACAGGTCCTGTGCGCCGACCTCGGCCACCGAGACCCCGAGCTCGTCGGTGAGTCCGGCCCGGGCACGGTTGAGCAGCGCCCGCTTGCCCTTGAGGCTGGTGATGCCCGGCAGGTGCAGGTCCACCCGTGCGATGCCGTAGTGGACCCGCCCTGCCGAGGCGTCTGCGCTCATGCCCGGGCGACCTCGACCGTCTCGTACGCCTCGAAGACGTCGCCCTCGTGGACGTCCTGGAACCGGTTCAGGCCGATACCGCACTCGAAGCCCTCACGGACCTCGCGGACGTCGTCCTTGAAGCGCCGCAGCGAGGACATCGTGTCCTCCGCGACCACGACACCGTCGCGGATCACGCGGACCCCGGCGTCGCGCTTGACCTCGCCCCGGGTGACCATGCAGCCGAACACGAAGGCCTTCGGGATCTTGAACACCTCGCGGACCTCGGCCTCGCCGATGACCTGCTCCCGGAACTCCGGCGCCAGCATGCCCTTGACGGCGCGTTCGATGTCGTCGATCGCCTCGTAGATGATGCGGTAGGTCCGCACGTCCACCCCGGCACGCTCGATCTCGTCGCGGGCGTTGGCGCCCGGCCGGACGTTGAAGGCCACGATGATCGCGTCCGAGGCCTCCGCCAGCCGCACGTCGCCCTGGGTGATGGCCCCGACACCCTTCTGGATGACGCGGACCTGCACCTCGTCGAGCTCGAGCTTGATCAGCGCGTCCTCGAGCGCCTCGGCGGAGCCGGACACGTCGGCCTTGATGATGACGTTGAGCGTGGCCTTGTCGCCGGCCTGCACCGCGGAGGTGAGCTCCTCCAGGGTGGTGGGCCGCCGCTCCGCGAGCTCCTTGCGACGATCACGCGCGGAGCGACGCTCGGCCACGTCGCGCGCGAAGCGCTCCGCGTCGACGACCCGGAACTCGTCACCGGCTTCCGGCACCTCGTTGAGCCCGAGCACCTGGACCGGACGCGCCGGCTCGGCCTCCTGGACCTGTTGACCGTTCTCGTCGAACATGGCCCGGATCTTGCCGTCGGCGGTACCGGCGACCAGGATGTCGCCGCGACGCAGCGTCCCACCCTGGACCAGCACCGTCGCGACCGGACCCCGGCCACGGTCGAGGTGCGCCTCAACGACGCGGCCGCGGGCGGCCTTGTTCGGGTCCGCCTGCAGTTCGAGCAGATCCGACTGCAGCAGCACGACCTCGAGCAGGTCATCGAGCCCCTGGTGGGTCATGGCCGAGACCTCGACCATGGGCACGTCACCGCCGAAGTCCTCCGCCACCAGATCGTGCTCGGTGAGCTGGGTCTTGACCTTGACCGGATCCGCGCCCTCGACGTCGATCTTGTTGATCGCGACGACCACGGGCACCTCGGCGGCCTTCGCGTGGGCGATCGCCTCACGGGTCTGGGGCATGACCCCGTCGTTGGCCGCCACGACCAGGATCGCCACGTCGGTGACCTGCGCCCCTCGAGCGCGCATGGCCGTGAAGGCCTCGTGCCCCGGGGTGTCGATGAAGGTGATCTGCCGGTCGTCCTTGGTGATCTGGTAGGCACCGATGTGCTGGGTGATGCCCCCTGCCTCGCCGGAGACCACGTCGGTGGTGCGGATCGCGTCGAGCAGCAGCGTCTTGCCGTGGTCGACGTGGCCCATCACGGTGATGACCGGCGGGCGTGGCTCCAGGTTCTCCGGGTCCTCCGGGGACTCGATCCCGAACTCGAGCTCCTCCTCGGACATGAAGTAGATCTCCACGCCGAGGTCGGCACCGATGATCTCGACGGTGTCGTCGGGCAGCGTCTGCTGCACCGTCGCCATCTCGCCCATCTCGAACAGCTTCTTGACCAGCGTGGCACCGCCGACACCGAGCTTGTCGGCGAGTTCGCCGACCGTGATGCCCGACACGACCTCCACGCGATCGACCTTGATCTGGTCCTCGATCGGGACGTCACGGCGCATCGGCCCACGCGAGAGCTCCTGCTCCTGCGGGGTCTGCTTGTCCTTGCGCTTCTTGCGCCGGGTCTTGCCCGAGGAGGGACCACCGGTCCCGACCGGTCCGCCACGGCTGGGCGGACCACCGGGGCCACCACCGGGGCCACGACCGCCCGTCGGCTGGCGATAGGGCGACGACGGGGCACCGCGGCCAGCACCGCCACCGGGGCCACCGGGGCCACCGCGGCCGCCGCCCGGAGCGCCGCGGCCG
>SKTG01000286.1 GCA_007118045.1 Nitriliruptoraceae bacterium | reverse complement strand
CGGGGTTGACCACGACCTCGATGTCGCGATCCCCGGCGCCGTGACGGGCTCCGGCGGCCACGGCATCGGCGTCGTGCCCCACGACGACCAGGACCCGGTCCACCCCGGCTCGCCAGGCGGTGTCGACGGCGTGCGCGACCAGGGGACGTCCGTCCAGCTCCGCGAGCTGCTTGGTGCCCGGCCCGAACCGACGGCCGCCCCCCGCCGCGAGGACCAGCGCGACGACACCGGACCGGTTGTTCTCGTGGGGCCTAGGCTGCTGAGTGTCGAGGAGGCTCACGTGGACGACCACGCCAAAACCCGGGAGGAACCGGCCGGCCGCCACGCCGCCGTGGTCACCGCCAGCGACGGGGTCGCTTCCGGGCACCGGCAGGACGGGTCCGGTGATGCCGTCAGCGCACAGCTGGAGGCGGCCGGCTTCACCGTGGTCGAGCGGGTGAGCGTCCCGGACGAGCGAGCGACGATCGCCGCACGCCTGCGCGAGCTGGCCGACGGCGGCACGGTGGCGCTGATCGCCATCACCGGCGGGACGGGCTTCGCGCCCCGGGACGTCACGCCCGAGGCGACCGCGGACGTCGTCGAGCGCGAAGCGCCCGGGCTGGCCGAGGCGATGCGGGCCGTCGGTCGGGCGAGCACGCCGATGGCGGACCTCTCACGCGGGATCTGCGGCATCCGTGGCGCGACGCTGCTGGTCGACCTGCCGGGCAGCCCACGGGGGGCGACGGAGTCGTTGGCCGCCGTGCTCGAGCTGCTCCCACACGCGCTCGACCTGCTGGCGGGGGCGACGCGCCACCACCCGCAGGGCCACGGCGAGCAGGGTCGTCCGGCCTGACCGCGCGGACCGGGCCGCACCGCGGCGGTCGTCGCGTCGGTGCTCCCGTTCACCCGGTCACCGCCGGGGCGGGTGTGTCGGCCTGGTGGATCGGTCCCGAGGTGTCCCTGAGGGGATGGCCGCTCCCCCCGTGCCGGAGCGAGACCAGCTCCGCAGCGATCGACACGGCGGTCTCCTGGGGGGTACGTGCACCGAGGTCGAGCCCGATCGGTGAGCGCAACCTGGCCAGATCGTGCTCGCTCACGCCTTCCTCCCGCAGCCGCGCGAGTCGGTCGTCGTGGGTCCGGCGCGAGCCCATGACCCCGATGTAGCTCGCCTCCGTCCGGAGCGCGACCTGGAGCACGGGGACGTCGAACTTCGGATCGTGGGTGAGCACGCAGATCGCGGTGCGTTCGTCGACCTCCGTCTCGGCGAGGTAGCGGTGGGGCCACTCGACGACCACCTCGTTGGCGTCGGGGAAACGGGCCTCGGTGGCGAAGCGGGCCCGAGCGTCGCACACGGTGACGCGGTAACCGAGGAAGCGCCCGATCGAGGCGACCGCGCCGGCGAAGTCGATCGCCCCGAAGACGAGCAGTCGAGGGCGGGGCGCGAACGACTCGACCATGACCGCGACCTCGTCCTTGCGGCGCTCGCCCTTGCGGCCGAAGTGCCGCAGCCCGGTGTCGCCCTGGGCGAGCATGCCGAGGGCGGTCTGCACGACCGCGTGGTCGAGGTCGTGGTCGCCGGTGCTGCCCTCGACGCCACGTTCGGCGACGGTCACGGCACGGCCTCGCGCCTCCGGCGAGGTCGGGTGGTCGACCACCGTGGCGACGGCGACGGGCTCCTCGAGCTCGAGTCGCCGCGCGAGGTCGTGGAGGTCCAGGGTCTCCCGCGTTACCGGCCGTACGAACACGTCGATGGTGCCCCCGCAGGTCAGACCCACCGCGAACGCGTCGTCGTCGGAGATGCCGTAGGCGACGCGCTCGGGACGGCCTGACTCCAACACCTCGGTGGCGACCTCGACGACCGCGCCCTCGACGCACCCGCCCGAGACGCTGCCGAGGACCTCGCCATCCGGGTGCAGCGCCAGCGTCGCCCCCGGCTGGCGGGGCGCCGAGCTGGAGGTCGCGACCACGGTGGCCAAGGCGAACCTGGCGTCGGACGCCTGCCAGCGCCGCAGGACGGCCAACTCGTCGCGCACGGTGGAGCCTTCCGCGGGTCGTGACTGCGGTCACGGTACGCCGTCGTCCCCCGCATCGCCGACCCCGGGCCCGGCCGCACCGCCTCGACCGGCGGCCCTCTCATCCGTGGCGGCTCGCCGCGCTCATCCAGCGCGTCCGATCACGCCGGGCCTGTCTCGCCGCACGCTGATCGACCCCGCCCGCGACGATGCGGGCGAGGTGCTCCAGCGCCGCGAGCGAGTGCCCCTCGACCAGCTGATCGCAGTACGGCAACGCGGCGGCCATACCCGCCGCGGTGGGCGTGAAGCCGGGTCGTCCCGCCCGTGGGTTCGCCCAGACCACGCGGTGCGCCAGACGCTGCAGCCGCTCCGCCTGCTGCGCCAGCACGCGGACCTCGCCCGTCTCCCACCCGTCGGACAGCACCACGACGACGGCCCCGCGAGCGAGGCCGCGCTGCCCCCAGCGGTCCAGGAACTCGCGCAGCGTGTGACCCAGCCGGGTGCCCCCCTCCCAGTCCGGGATCGCCGCCGCCACCTCCCGCATCGCCGTGTCGACGTCGCGGTGACGTAGCGGCTCGGACACGCGCGTGAGCCGCGTGCCGAGGGTGAACACCTCGGTCTCGCCGGCGTGCTGCCGCGTGGCGGCATGCGCGAACCGCAGCAACGCGTCGGCGTAGCCGGCCATCGACCCGCTCACGTCGACGAGCAGCAGGACGCGGCGTGGCCGCTCCAGCGGGGCGACGTGGTGGAGCTGGCCGGGCTCTCCTCCCGCGGCGAGCATGGCACGCACCGTCCGGCGGCGATCGATGCCGCCGCGGCGTGCGACACCACGGCGCCGGCTCCGCCGGGTCTCCCCGGGCAGGCGGAAGGCACGCAGCAGTTGATCGAGCTCGGCGCGTTCGTGCTCGTCGAGCCCGGCGATGTCCCGATGGCGCAACCGTTCCGCCGCCGACGCCCGGCGCGTGACCGTTCGCAGCGTGAGCACGTCGTCCGAGTCCGCTGCACCGCCGCGCGCCGGCGTGTCCGAGGTGGCGTCCGCGCCGAGGCGGACCCGCCGCCTCGGACGGGTCACCCGTGCCGTGCTGTCGCGGTCGAAGAAGGCGGCGAAGACCCGGTCGTAGCGTTCGAGGTCGTCCGGTTCCGCGCACAGGGTCACCCGCCCGGCCCAGTACACCGCCTCGCGCCGGTACGGATCGAGGGCGGACAACGCCTCGAGGAAGGCGTGCACCCGTTGCGGCCCCGCCGGTACGCCCGCGGCACGCAACGTCCGGGCGAACCCGACGGCCGACCCGGCGAGGTCGGCGCCAGCCGCGGGCGCGGCGTTCCCGGCGGCGTCGTCGCCGAGGTCGCCGGCGGAGGTGGACCCGCCGTTCATCGGTCCGCGGAACCGATCAGCTCGCTCGGATCGAGGGCGCGCACCCGCTCGTGGTCCTCACGGAACTTCAGCACGGAGCCGAGCGTGGCGGTGGCACGGTCGGCGTCGAGGTGGTCGGCGCCGAGCGCCACCAGTGCTTCGGTCCAGTCGAGCGTCTCCGCCACGCCGGGTGGCTTCTGCAGGTCGCGCTCGCGCAGGCCGTGTACGGCGGTGACGACCTCGCGAGCGAGCCGGTCCGCGACGCCGGGCAGCCGTGCCCGCACGATCGCCACCTCGCGGTCGAAGCCGGGGTGGTCGACCCAGTGGTAGTAGCAGCGGCGTTTGAGCGCGTCGTGGACCTCGCGCGTGCGGTTCGAGGTCAGCACCACCACCGGGGGCTCGTCCGCGACGATCGTGCCGAGCTCGGGCACGGTGACGCTGGCCTCGCTGAGCACCTCGAGCAGGAGCGCCTCGAACTCGTCGTCGGCACGGTCCACCTCGTCGACGAGCAGGACCGACGGCGAGGTCTCAAGCGCCTGGAGCAGCGGCCGGGCCACCAGGAAGCGGCGGTCGTACAGCTCGGTCTCGAGCTCGTCGGCG
>SKTG01000487.1 GCA_007118045.1 Nitriliruptoraceae bacterium | reverse complement strand
CCGGCCCGGCGGCCACCCGAGGGTGGCGCGACGGTGCCGGAGGACCGTGCCAGCCGTCGGCGGTCCGCGAGCCAGCGTGTCCGAGCACGCCGTGCGTTCCGCCTGCGGTGCGGGTCGCCATCACCCTCGCGGGTGGTGGCGGCACGTCACCGTCGCGTCGGCCGCTCCACGTGGGAGCGGGACCGGCGTCGGTCCGGTGTCCGTCGCGGCCCCTGAGGCGACCGCGACCGACGTGGATCCGGCGCCCGGGCGACCTCGCGATCACCCGGTTCGCTGGTGCACCCGCTGCGGCGGGGGCACCGACCTCGTTGCCGCGTGCAGCGGCATCTCGGTCCCTCGACGCCCCTCACGGTGGCGTCGAGCGGTGGCTCCACCCCGTTCCCGGGGTGTCCCGAGACGGCCACCCCACGTGACGTCTCACGTGATCGCATGCCGTCCCGGCGGGCCGGGGGCCCTCCACCTGCACGCCACCGGCCTGCACGGCCGGTGTCGTGGCCGATCGAGGTTCCGCAGTGCTCGTTCCCGACCGGCGAGGCGCACGCTACGCCCGTCGCGCACGCCGTGTCCAGGGGGTGTTGGCAACCCACAGCGAAGTCACAGCTTGTGCACGTGCCGTCCCCAGCCTGTCCCCAGGTGATGGGTGACGAGCGCGCACGCACCGGGCACCGGCGCGCTGTGGACCGCCTGTTGACGGCGTTGTGGACGACGTCGACGGTGCGCCTCCCGGCGCCGACGGCCGACGTCCCGGGTCCGGCGTCGGGCTCACAGCCGGGGGAGTACGAGGCCGATCGCCAGCGCGACGACGGACCACGAGAGGGCACGCAGGGCCCGCTCGAGCGGGCGCAGGAGCCAAGCCTCGTCGGTGACGTCGACGCCACCGTCGTCACCGGTCAACCGGACCTCGACCTGGCGGACCCGTCGCCGCACGTGGCGCGCTGGGGTCGAGAGCTGACGTTGCCCCCACGACAGCCCGGCGGTCGCCCCGGCCACCAGCCAGAGCGCCGGCTCCAGGAGGACACCCTGTGCCCAGCCCGAGGTCAGCGTCGGGAACGCCCCCCAGGCCAGGGCGAACCCGAGATCGGTGTGGATGCGACCGCCGAACAGCTCGAGGTTGTAGCCGAGGACGAGCAGGACGCCGACGACCACGAAGGCCAACAGACCCGGCCCGATGAGCGCGACGCCGGCGGCGCCGATGCCGACCGCCCCGGCGAGTCCCACGGCGGCCGCGACACGCAGCGTGGTGTCCGTCAGCCGGGTGCCGAGCGGTCGGCCCTTCAGTTCGTCCAGGGCGTGGGCGCTGACGCCGACGGCGAGGAAGAACGCCGCCAGCGTGGCCGACAGCGTGACGGCGTCGACGCGCGGTGCGACCGCGGCGCCGAGCAGGACGTAGCCGAGGTGCCAGGCCGTGTACGGCGGGTGCAGCAGCGTCCACCAGTCGCCGAGCCACCCACCGCTCGCGGCGTAGAACGCGGGGCGACGGGGGCGCTCGGCAGGCTCGTCCCGCACGGTCAACGGCCCCCTTCACCGACGGTGCCCGCGATGACGATGCCACCGCCGAGGCTCTCGACCGTCACCTCGAGGTCACCGATGTCGGCGGCGCGCCAGGCGTCGAGCTGCGCGGCGACCGGGAAGCTCGCGTAGTGAGCGTCGATGTTGCGACCCAGGAAGGCGCCGACCCGCCACCAGGCGGCGCCGCCGAGCAGCGCCCCTCCGACCGGCAGGATCAACCGCGTGTAGCTCCGCCACGCGGTCCGCCAGAGCAGATGCTCGGGCACGTGGAAGTCCAGGCTCGCGATGCGCCCGCCTGGCCGTACGACCCGTGCCAGTTCCTTCAGCGTGGTGGCGGGGTCGGGCACGTAGCGCAGCAGGTAGGTGAAGGTCAGCGCGTCGAAGTGGTCGTCGGGGAAGGGCAACCGGTCGGCCGACGCCTGGCGCAGATCGATGCGATGATCGAGGCCGGCGGCGGTGACACGACGCGCGCCGATCGAGAGCATCTCCTCCGAGACGTCCACCCCCGTCACGTGCGCGCCCGAGCGCTCGGCGAGCTCGATCGCGACACCCGCAGTCCCGGTGGCCACGTCGCACACCGTCGTGGGCGAGGTGGCCACGACGTGGTCCACCATGGTCCGCCGCCACCGGGCGTTCTGTCCGAACGAGAGCAGCTCGGCCAGACGGTCATACCGATGGGGTAGCGCGGCGAAGACGCGCCTCGCTGCGCGCTCGGAGCGAGCCTCGGTGGGTAACCGGTCGTGCACGAATCGCTCCTCGGTCGGTCAGGCCGTCGGGGTGCCGTCCCCGCGGCGACGGAGGACGCCACCGGTCACGACGGCGCCGACGACCAACAGCGCGGCCCCGTTGCGGAGCGGCCGACGTACATCCTCGCAGCCTTCGGTCGCCCACGCCTCCTGGTGCGTCACCGGCGCCACCACCGAGCCGCAGGCCGCGAGGACGGGCTCCCCGTCCGGATCCTCCAGTTGACCGGGTACGGGCAGCAGCACCATGAGCACGGCGAGGATCAGGGCCGCCCACGCCGCCCACCTGACCACCAGCCAGGGCCGGGAGCCGGGATGGTCCGGTTCGCTGCCGTGACCTTCCGCCGGCATCAGTCCTCGCGCTCGGCGACGAGCGAGTCCGGATCGATGAGGCCGCCGGCGGCGGCCAGCGCACCCGCCGTGGTCACCGCCCGGTCGTAGACGGCCGAGAAGTAGTGCTCGGCGATCTGCTCATGCCCCGGCAGCGGTGGTGGACCCAGCGAGCGTGGGATGGCCGCCGCGTCGTCGGTGATGCGTACGTCCGTGTGCGGGGCCGGCAGCCGTTGGACGTCCCCCCAGAAGCTTCCCGAGCCGTGTCGCTGCTGCCGTTGCCGGTTCCGGCGGTTGTTCTGCGAGCGCCGCCGACGGTTGCGGTTCTGGCCGCCGCCGGGGTTCTGACCGCCGTCCTGGTTGCCACCCGAGCTCTGACCCCCGCCCGTGTTCTGACCTCCGCCGGCGTTCTGACCGCCGGAGCTCTTGCCGCCCGAGCCCCGGCCTCCGGCCTTCTGGTTGCCGGTCTTGCGCCCGCCGGCCTTGTGACCGCCGGCCTTCTGACCGCCGCTCCGGCGGCCGCCCCCGTGCTGACCGCCCTCGTTCTGACCGCCCTCGTCGCCTGATCCGTCGCCGGGTCCGTCGTCCTTCGCGTCCGCGCCGTCGGAGCGACCGTTGCCGCCCCGGCCCTGGGCTCCGTGCTCCTGGCGCTCGCCGCTCCGGCCGCGGGAACGACGGTTCCGGTTGCGCTGGTTGCGGCGTTTGCGGTTCGGGCGCGAGCGTTCCGAACCTGCTCCTGAACCCTCGGGGTTCTGCTGACCGTCACCGTCGTTCGAGCCACTCGCACCGTCGCTCCCGCCCGGGCCATCGCTCCCGCCCGAGCCGCTCCGGTCGGTGCTCCCGCCCGAGCCGCCCTCGGCATCACCACCGCTCGCCGGGCCCTCGTCCTCGGCGGGCCCGGAACGCTGGCGTCCCCCCCGGCCGGACGAGCCGGTGGAGCGGTCACGTTCACGGGTGCGCTCCCGGGGCTCCTCGCGTGGCTGATCGTTCTCGCGGGTACGTGCTCGGTTCCTCGCGGTCATGCGGCATCCCCTCGTACGGCCGCGGCGTCGAACTCGTCGGTGAGGACGGCCTCCGGATCCATACCGAGCGCCCGCCGCAGCTGTTCACCGTCGAGGTCACCGACCGAGCTCGACTTCGGCAGCGCGATGTCGGCGATCCGGCGCTTGCCCTCCACGACCTCCTCGACCCGTTCGTCGACGGTGCCAGGGCAGACGAGCCGGTGCGCGACGACCGTCCTGGTCTGCCCGATCCGCCACACCCGGTCCCGGGCCTGGTCCTCGACCGCGGGGTTCCACCAGCGGTCGTAGAGCACCACGTGGCTGGCGGCGGTGAGGTTCAGGCCGGTCCCACCCGCCTTCAGCGAGAGGACCATCGCTCCCGGGCCCGTGCCCTGCTGGAACCGCTTGACCATGCGGTCGCGGGCGCCGCGGGCCAGACCGCCGTGGTAGCTGTCGATGGTCTGCCCGGTCCGGGTCGAGAGGTGCTCGGCGAGGCGCGTCCCCCACGTCGCGAAGTGCGTGAAGATGAGCATGCGTTCGCCGGATTCGAACACGTTGTCCAGGATCTCCTCGAGCCGCGTGAGCTTGCCCGAGCGGCCCTCCAGACCGTCATCGTCGCCGGTGTAGGCGGCGGGGTGGTTGCAGATCTGCTTGAGGGCCGTGATCGCGCCGAGGACGGCGCCCTTCTTCTGCTTCGGTTCGTCGTCGTCGGCCGTGCTGCGCACGAGCTCGTCCAGGACCGCCTGGTAGAGCCCGATCTGCTCGGTGGTCATCGGGCAGTGGTCGAGCGCGTCGATGCGGTCGGGCAGCTCGGCGGCGATGACGGGCTCCGCCTTGGTGCGTCGGAACACGAGGACACCGTTGAGGGTCCGCAGCGCGGACTCGGCGCCGGTCTCGCTCTCCGCCGCCCGCTGCATCTGGGCCACGAACGTGGCGCGGTCACCGACGAGACCGGGGTTGACGAAGTCCATCAGGGCCCACAGGTCGCCGAGACCGTTCTCGATCGGGGTGCCGGTGAGCACCACCCGCGTGCGCGCCTCGAGCCGGCGCAGCTGTTGTGCCGTCTCGCTCATGGGGTTCTTGATCACCTGTGCTTCGTCGAGCACGACCTTGCCCCAGCCGTGTTCGGCGAGCGACGCGATGTCGCGCAACGCGGTGCCGTACGTGGTCAGGACCACATCCGCGTCCCCGATGACCTCCGGCAGCGTCTCCGCGCCGGCCCGGTTCGTACCGTGGTGGACGACCACGTTCAGGTCGGGGACGAACTTGGCGGCCTCCGAGGCCCAGTTGCCCACGACCGCGGGTGGTGCGATCACCAGCCCGGTGCCGTGCTCCCGGGTCGCCAGGAGGTGCGCGAGCATCGTGGGCGTCTTGCCCAGGCCCATGTCCAACGCCAGGCAGCCACCGAGACCCGCCTCGTCGAGGAACTCCAGCCACGCGAGCGCGTTGGCCTGGTAGCCGCGCAGCTCGCCCTCGAAGCCCGGGGGACGGGTCGGTGGATGCTCGGGGATGCGCTTCGCGCTCTCCAACAGCTCCGCGGCCCAGCCCTCGCCGGCGACCGCGACGGGTGAACCCAGCGCGGTCCCGTCGAGCCCCAGGGCGTACCGCAGCATGTCGGCGCCCGTGAGCCGGTTGCGGTCCTTGCGCTCCTCGAGCGCGGCGGCCGCGGCCTCGAGATCGGCGTGGTCGACCTCGACCCAACGACCGTGGGACTTGACCAGCGGACGCGACTCGCCGGCCAGCCGCTGGATGTCGTCCGCGGTGAGCTCGACGTCGTCGAACACCGCGGACCACCGCACGTCGTTGAGCTGCTGGGCACCGACCGCCGATTCCCGCGCCTCCATCGAGGTGACGCGCAGCGAGGGCGTCGCCTTCTTCTTGGACAACGGCGGGACGCGGACCTCGAAGCCGGCGGCCACCAGCACCGGACCGGTGGTGGTCATCAGGTCCCAGGCCTCCTCCTGACTGAGGATCACCTGGCCCCGCCGGGTGTCCTTGCCGCGCAGCAGGGGCTCGTAGAGGCCCTCCAACCGCTCCAGCTCGCGTTTCAGGGCCTCCTTGCGGGTGTGGTTCGCCCGGGACATCGCCGCCTCGATCGGCTCGTCCGTGCGCCGACCGTCGGAGGTCAGCGTGCGCAGCAACCAGGCGTCGCCCTCGTCGGGAGGGTCGAGTTGCACGGTCAGGGCGAGCTTGGACGAGCCGGTCACACCGCCGGCCCAGGTCTTGAGGCCCTTACGGATCTCCGAGCCCTGCTGGTGCGGGGCCTCGAAGGTCGAGCCATCGAGTCGGCCGAGGGCGGTCTCCGCCACCTCGGACGCCCGCTGTGGCTGCGGGGGCGGGGCCGGAACCGGGATACGCGCGGCGGCATCGCGGCAGATCGCGTCCACGAAGCCCGAGACGACGGCGCGGGTCACCGTGTGGGGGTCCCGCTGCTGGTCGGCGACGGCGAGGGCGCCCGGCATCGATCGCGCGAGGCCCGTCAGCTCGTCGTGGTCGATGAGGGTGGGTTCCCACCGCACCGCGAAGTACGACCGGTTCCCGGGCGCGTCACCGACCTTCTTCAACTGGGGCACCATGCGACCATGCGCGACCAGGCGCACCGCGAGCGCGGCCGCGAGCCCCATCCAGGTCACGCTCGGGCCGAGCTCGTCCTCGCCGGCGGTCGAACCGAGGGAGACGAGCCAACCGAGGGTCTCGTGCACGGGCGCGCTGACCGTCTCCGCCCGGCTGCCCCCGGGGAGCTTGACGGGGTCGCCACGCTCCCACTTGTCGTGCGGCGCGCCGGCGGCCTCCAACCGGCGTAGCACCGCGTCCGCGTCCTCCGGCTCCGACTTGCGGCTGGCCGCCCATGCCACGATGTCGCCGGAGCGCCACGACAGCTGTAGCTGCGGCGGCTTCGGCGGCGCCTTCGACGGTCCACCGCCGGAGCGCCCACCCTGTGCGGTGCGCTGCTGCTCCCGGTTCGCCGCGTCCTCGCCGTTGACGGCGGCGCGGTCGTCGGAGGACGTCCGGTCGCCCCGTGCGCGGGAGCCGCCCCGGCCCCGGTCCCGCTCACGCTGGCGCGTCCCGGCGCCGCCCTCGCCGGCGGCATCCGCATCCGCTCCCGTTCGGGCGCCATCGTCGGTCGCGTCCTCGTCGACCGGTCCCGCGTCCTCGTCGACCGGTTCCGCGTCCTCGTCGTCGGCGGGGGCTCCCACGGGATCGGCGTCGTCGGCCGGGTCGTCGTCGGTGTCGTCGTACTCGACGTCCTCGTACCCCTCGTCCACGTCGTCGACGGGGTCGTGGACGAGCTCGTTCAGCTGCTCGTTGATGCCGCGGAGCTCCTCCTCGAAGTCGGCGAGCACCAGCTCGCGTTCCGGACCGGTGACGTCGGTCCCGAGCCGGTCGATCCGGCGCTGCACGTCGCGTCGGAGCGCCTGCAGCGCCCCGATCCACTCGTCTGGCTGCTCCGCCAGCCGCTCCGCGTCCGCCTCGGAGGCGGTGCCGTCGAGGTGCGCCTGCGCGAGCTCACGGAACTCGTCGGGGTCGGCCTGGACCCCCGCGGTGCGTGTGCTGATGATCGCCTCTTCCTCCTGGGCGTGCGTCCACGCCGCCACGGCCCCGAGAACTCCGGAGCTGATCGTCCACGTCCCCGTACACCGTCCGTTCGGTGTGCAAGCGCAGCGCGCGGGTCGCCGTGAGCGGGACGTCGAGCGGCGACGGTGCTGCGCGCCCGTGTCCGACGGTCCGGACCGACGCCCGGTCGTGGACGGCCCCGCGTCCGAAGAGCGGGTCCTGGTGCGGAGGCGCTCCGCGTCAGGACCGGTGGTGTGCTCACCCGCCGTGGGGCAGTGGTTGCCCGTCGATGCTGCGGGATGCGAACAGGGTAGCGGCGACCTCGGCGTCGCGACAGCACCTCGTGCGATCGGGTTCCCGCACGAGCACCGCGCCGTGCTTGCCAGGCGTCGATCCGACGGGTAGGACCACGCTCCCCGTGTCCGACCCGTGAAGGTCGCCCCGTGACAGCAACCCGACCGTCCAGCGTTGCCGTGCTCAGCAGCGGCGGTGACGCCCCCGGGATGAACGCGGCTCTGCGAGGGGCGGTGAGGGCCGCGCTCGGGGAGGGTCTCGACGTCTACGTGATCCACGAGGGGTTCCTCGGGATGGTCGAGGGTGGACCCGCCATCCAGGTGGCGACCTCCGCCTCGGTCGGCGGCATCCTCCAGCGTGGGGGGACCGTTATCGGCACGGCGCGTTCGGAGGCCTTCCGCACGCGCGACGGGCGTCGCCGGGCGGTGGCCAACCTGCTCGAGCGCGGCATCGACGCGCTGGTCGTCATCGGCGGCGACGGCAGCCTGACCGGCGCCAACCTGCTGTGCACGGAGTGGTCGGAACTGCTCGACGAACTGGTCGCCGCCGGTGACGTCGACGAGGTGGTGGCGGAGGCGCACCCGGTCCTGCGCCTGGCGGGGATCGTCGGATCGATCGACAACGACATGTTCGGGACCGACATGACCGTTGGGGCCGATACGGCGTTGCACCGCATCACGGAGGCGATCGACGCGCTGCGTTCGACGGCAGCGAGCCACCAGCGGTCGTTCGTCATCGAGGTGATGGGGCGCAACTGCGGCTACCTGGCCCTGATGTCGGCGATCGCCACGGGCGCGAACTGGGTCTTCATCCCGGAGCATCCGCCACACAGCGACGACTGGCGGGCCGCGCTACAGCGCACGGTGGAGGCCAGCCGCCGGATCGGCCGTCGCCAGATCCTGGTGGTGGTGGCCGAGGGCGCTCGGGACCTGGACGGCGAGCCGATCACATCCGAGGAGGTCCGCTCGATCCTGTCGGAGGGGATGGGGGAGGACTGTCGCCTGACGATCCTCGGCCACGTCCAACGCGGCGGCGCCCCGAGCGCCTTCGATCGCAACCTCGGGACCCAGTGTGGCTACCACGCGATCCATGCGCTTCTGGACTCGCCCCCGGACGGTCCGCCGCTGCTGATCGGCACCCGGGAGAACGTGATCACGACCTCCCCGCTGATGCAGGCCGTGGAACGCACCAACGTCGTCGCAGACCTGCTCGCCGAGCGCAGGTTCGACGAGGCCATGGCGCTGCGGGGCGGCAGCTTCGTGGAAGCGTGGGAGACGATGAAGACGCTGGTCCGTGCCCAGCCGAGCCGTACGACGAACGGTGCACGCTCGCTGCGCCTGGCCGTGGTCCATGCCGGGGGACCGGCACCCGGCATGAACACGGCGGTACGCGCCGGGGCCCGCCTGGCCATGGACGGGGGGCATACCGTCCTCGCCGTCCACGGCGGCTTCCCGGGCCTGATCAAGGGCCAGCTGAGCGAGCTCGACTGGATGTCGGTCAACGGGTGGGTCGCCGTCGGCGGGGCCGAGCTGGGGACCAACCGGCACGTCCCCACCGACGAGGAGCTGTCCGCGATCGCCGGGACGCTCGAGGACCAGCGCGTCGACGGGCTGCTGATCATCGGTGGCTTCGACGGTTACGACGGCGCGTACCGCCTGCAGGCGGCTGCGGACCGTCTGCCGGCCCTGGGCCTGCCGATCGTGTGCCTGCCCGCGACGATCAGCAACGACATCCCGGCGACCGACGTCTCGATCGGTGCGGACACGGCCTTGAACAACATCGTCAGCGACGTGGACAAGATCAAGCAGTCGGCCGTCGCCTCGCACCGCGTCTTCGTCGTCGAGGTGATGGGCAAGGACGGCGGCTACCTCGCGCTGAGCAGCGGCATGGCCACCGGTGCGGAGAAGATCTACACGCCGGAGGAGGGCATCACCCTCGACGGGTTGCGCGACGACGTCCACGAGCTCAACGCCGGCTTCGAGGGTGGTCAGCGCCTCGGTCTGGTGATCCGCGGTGAGCACGCCGACCACGTCTACACGACGCCGTTCCTGTGGGCGCTGTTCGAGAAGGAGGGCGGCGGGCTGTTCGACGTGCGCCAGGCCATCCTCGGGCACCTGCAACAGGGCGGCGACCCGAGCCCCTTCGACCGGATCCAGGCCACACGGCTGGTCTCGAGGTGCGTGGAGTTCCTGATCGAGCAGGCTGCCAGCGAGCATCCGCGGAGCGCCATGACCGGCCTGCTGGGTGGCCAGGTCGTGTTCACCGACCTCGATACGTTCCCATCGTTGCTGGACCCGCACGCGCGCCGTCCGGCACACCAGGCGTGGCTCGAGCAGCTCCGACCGATCGCCGACGCGATGGCCCGTCCGGCCGAGATCCGCGCGTGCGGGGCCGATGGCGAGGAGCCGGGCGACTGACCCGCACCAGGGCCGCGGTCGCGCGGGGCATACTCGTCAACGGTCGCGCCCGCCGGGCGCACGGAGGAGGGACGTTCGATGCAGGTTTCCGAGCACGCCGGGGACGAGCCACACCTGGGCGGCGTGGTGCCCGTGGAGCGCCCGCACCCGGCGTCGTCGTTGCCGCGGCCGCGGCGCATCGCGGTGTTGACCGGCGGGGCCAACACCGAGCGCAACGTCTCGATCTCGTCCGGGACAGCGGTGGTCCGTGCCCTGCGCGGGCTCGGTCACGCGGTCGCCTACGTGGACTCGGCCTCCCCACCGGTCGTGCCCGATCAGGATCCCGAGGCGGCCTTCCTCACCACCGAGGTGGAGGAGGAGGACCTCGGTGACCGCCCGGTCGCGCCCACGGCGACGGCGCCACCCGACCTCGAGGCCCTGGCCCAGGTGCGGGAGGGCCAGCTGAGTGGCGTGCTGGCACCGGGCCTGCTGCCCATCCTCGAACACGCCGACGTGGTCTTCATCGCCGTCTTCGGCGACGAGGGCGAGTCGGGCGCGACCCAGCGGTTCCTCGACGAGCACGGGTTGACCTACACCGGCCCGTCCGCGGCCGTGTGCGAGCTCACCTTCGACAAGGCGGCCACCAAACGACGGCTGCGCTCCGAGGGCATCCTCACACCGGACTGGCTCGTGGTCCGTGCCGGTCACCTCGAGGAGGACCTCGCCGAGCTGGACGTGCCGGGCCCGTGGATCGTCAAACCGGTCGCCGGGGGCTCGACGATCGGCCTGAGCCACGTCGAGGATGCCTCCCAGCTGCCCGCAGCCTGCGAGCTGGCCAGCGCCGAGGGTCCCGACGCCCTGATCGAACGCTTCGTTCCGGGACGCGACTTCACCATCGGCGTGCTCGGCGACCAGGTCTTCGCGGTCGTGGAGGCGATCACGGATCGCGAGCTGTACGACTACGAGGCCAAGTACACGCCCGGTGAGTCCCGCAAGCAGGTCCCGGCCGAGCTGACCGAGGAGCAGACCGCGGAGGTCAAGCGCCTCACGCTCGAGGTGCATCGTCTCCTCGGCATCGGTGACACCTCGTCACGGGCCGACTTCCGGCTCGGTCCAGACGGCCGGTTCACCTTCTTCGAGACCAACCCCCTGCCCGGCCTCACGCCCACGTCCAGCTACCCGATCTCCGCGCTGGCCGAGGGCATCGAGTTCCCGCAGCTGTGTGAGGAGCTGGTGATGCGGGCGTTGCGCGGCGCGGAGACGGTCGGGACAGCGGGCGACGCGGGGGCCGGAGCATGAACCCCGAGCTGCGTCTGCGGTCGTGGGACGAGCTGCCGCGTCCGGTGGAGGAGGTGGAGCACTTCACCATCCCGCTCGCGGACGGGACCCGGCTCGCCGCGCGACGCTGGCTGCCGGAGGACGCCGAAACGTCGCCCGTCCCGGCCATCCTCGAGTACATCCCGTACCGCAAGCGCGACAAGACCGCGCCTCGTGACGGGCTCAGCCACCCCTACGTGGCCGGCCACGGCTACGCCTGCGTGCGCGTCGACCTGCGCGGTTCGGGCGAGTCCGACGGCGTGTTGACCGACGAGTACCTGCAGCAGGAGCTCGACGACGGGCTCGAGGTGATCGCCTGGCTCGTCCGCCAGCCCTGGTGCGACGGTCACGTCGGGATGATCGGCAAGTCGTGGGGTGGGTTCAACGGGCTGCAGATCGCGGCGTTGCAGCCGGCCGGGCTCGGTGCCATCGTCACCGTGTGTTCGACCGACGACCGGTACGCGGACGACGTCCACTACATGGGTGGTTGTCTGCTGAGCGACAACCTCTCGTGGGCGGCCAGCATGTTCGCCAACACCTCGTGTCCGCCGGACCCGGCGCTCGTGGGGGAGCGTTGGCGCGACATGTGGCGGGAACGTCTGCACGGTTCCGGGCTGTGGCTCGAGACCTGGCTGCAGCACCAGCACAAGGACGACTACTGGCGCCACGGCTCGGTCAGCGAGGACATCTCGGCCGTGCAGGTCCCGGTGATGGCCGTCTCGGGTTGGGCGGACGGCTACTCGAACTCGGTCTTCCGCCTGATGTCCGATCTCGACGAGCACGTCCCGCGCCGCGGGCTCGTGGGACCGTGGAGCCACAGGTACCCGCACCTCGGCGTGCCCGGTCCCGCCATCGGGTTCCTGCAGGAGTGCGTCCGCTGGTGGGACCGCTGGTTGAAGGGCGTCGACAACGGGATCGACGCTGAGCCGTCGCTGCTCGCCTGGATGCAGGACCCGGTGGTGCCCGAGCTCGACATCAGGCAACGACCGGGACGCTGGGTCGCGGAGGAGCGGTGGCCCTCGCCGGGGATCGAGCAACACGAGCTCGCTCTCGGTGATGCGGGGCTGTTCCACATCGACGCCGCGCCCTCGGACGCGAGAGCACGCACGATCACCTCGCCGTTGTCCCTGGGGCTCTACGCCGGCAAGTGGGCCTCGTTCACGGCGACCCCCGACCTGCCGGTCGACCAGCGGGAGGAGGACGGCGGCTCGCTGAACTTCGATTCGATCGTGCTCGACGACCCGCTCGAGATCCTTGGGGCCCCCGAGGTCGAGCTCGACCTCACGGTCGACCAGCCCGTGGCGATGGTGGCGGTGCGCCTCTCCGACGTGCTGCCCGACGGTCGGATCAACCGTGTGACCTACGGGTTGCTGAACCTGTGTCACCGCGACTCGCACGCCGAGCCCACGCCGCTGGTGCCGGGGGAGCGCTACCGGGTACGGGTCGCGTTGAACGAGGTCGCCCACCACTTCGCGGCCGGCCATCGCCTGCGGTTGCAGATCTCGACCACCTACTGGCCGGTCGCCTGGCCCTCGCCCCGACCCGTCCGGTTGACGGTCCACCCCGCGAGAAGCCGCCTGCACCTCCCGGTCCGACCTCGCGCCAGCGTGGCCGACCCCGAGGAGCCGGTGTTCGAACCACCGGAGGGCACGGTGCCGCCGAAGACCACCCAGCTGCGCGAGCGCGACTACGGATGGCGCGTGATCCGCGACCTGGTGACCGGCGAGAGCGTGCTCGAGACGGTCAAGGACGAGGGTGCCTTCCGGTTGGACGACATCGACCTGGAGGTCCACAGCCGCACCACGGAGACCTACCGCTTCCACGACGACGACCCGACGTCCGTGCGAGGGGAGGTCCACGCGGTGCGCCGTTTCGTGCGTGGGGACTGGTCCGCGGAGACGGTGACCGACACCGTGTTGACGTGCACGGCCGAGACCTTCCGCATCCGGGCGCAGCTCGACGCGTACGAGGGCGAGACCCGGCTCGCCGCCAAGAGCTGGGATCGGGAGATCCGCAGACGGTTGCTGTGAGCCGAACGGCCGTTCCGCGAGCCGACCGCTCGGGCGGCGACGATCACGCTCACGGGACGCGTGCGAGGATCGCGGTCACCTGACGTGCGGCGAGGATCGCGGTCAGGGATGGACGAGGTCGACCACCACGCGCTGCGGTTGGTCGAGCCGGGCGACGCGGTGCTCGACCTCCTCGCCCTCGACACCGAGGTAGAACAGGTGGATGCCCTCGAAGATCGTGTCGGCCACGACCTCGTCGAGCACGGCAGCGTCCTCCGGCGCCCCGATGCGCTCCTCACCGTCCCACGCGGGGACGTCGTCCGGCAGCTCGGGCGGGTACGAGACGTTGCGCAACGAGACGGCGATCACCGCCTTCCCGGCGACCTCGACCGGTTCGCCGGAACCCTGCGAGGTGGCTTCCTCGGGGTAGCTGACGAACCAACCCGCCGTGGCGTCCCCGGCGAGCGGACGGCCTGACGCCGATCTCCGGCACCTCGTCGATCATGGGCCGGTGTGCGTCGGTCGGCCCCTCCGGTCTACCGTTCCCCTCGTGACGCGACCTCCGACAGGAGCCAACGATGAGCGACGACGTCGCGCGGTTCGGGCCGGTGACGCTCGAGCTGACCACCGGTGACATCACCCGACAGCCCGACCTCGATGCGATCGT
>SKTG01000480.1 GCA_007118045.1 Nitriliruptoraceae bacterium | reverse complement strand
CCCCCGAGCTCGAGGTCGACCTGGCGAAGCGGTACCAGGCGGGCATCGCGGCGGGCGCGATCCTCGCGTCCGGGGTCAAGCTGGCACCCAGACGCAAGGCGCAGATGCGCATGGTCGCTCGCGGTGGTGAGCGGGCCAAGGATCACATGATCCGCGCCAACCTCCGGCTCGTCGTCTCGGTGGCACGCAAGTTCCGGGGTCGCGGCGTGGACCTGTTGTCGCTGATCCAGGAGGGCAACCTGGGTCTGATCCGAGGGGTGGAGAAGTTCGACCACACCAAGGGCTACAAGTTCTCCACCTACGCGACCTGGTGGATCCGTCAGGCGCTCCAGCGCGGCCTGGCCAACACGGGACGCACCGTCCGCCTGCCCGTCCACGTCCACGAGCTGATGGGCAAGGTCCGCTACGCGGAGTTCGCGCTGCTCCAGCAGCTCGGGCGCGAGCCGAGCGAGCACGAGATCGCGGCCGAGCTCGGGTTGCCGGTCGAGCGGTTGCGGGAGGTCAAGCTCGCCGCGCAGGACGTGGCCAGCCTGGACAAGCCGATCGGTGAGGACGGCGACGCCACCATGGGCGAGCTCGTCGCCGACGACGACGCGATCGATCCGGAGTCCTCGGCGACGGCGGTCCTGGCCAAACGGGAGGTCGAGCGCGCCCTGTCGGCGCTGACCGACCGGGAGCGCACCGTGCTGATGCTGCGGTACGGGCTGATGGACGGCGAGGAGCACACGCTCGAGGACATCGGTGCGCAGTTCGGCCTGACCCGCGAACGCATACGGCAGATCGAGAAGAAGACCCTGACCAAGCTCCGTCACCCGAGCCGAGGTTTCCAACTCCGGGGGTTGCTGGACAGCGTCGACGCACCGAGCTGAGGCGTGGACCGAACGGGAGCACCTCGGCGTCGCTCTGAGCTGTTCCGTCGTGGTGTCGCCGCGTTCGCCACGCTCCTGTTGGTGGCGGCGTGCACCGATGCGCCCGCACTCGTCGTGCCGAACGACGACCAGGCCGCGGACGAGGACGGCGGCTCCGGTGAGTCCTCGCTGCCGACGGGCCCACCGGTCGCCGAGCCGGATGACGTCGAGGTGGCCGGTGACGTCGACGAGGACCCGTCCGATGGCCCGGAGGAGGCCGACGAAGACGCTTCCGATGAGGACGGGTTCGACGACCACGACCTCGAGCCGGTGGTCGAGGAGCCCGAGGACCCTCCACCCGAGCCGGACTCCCGCGAGGATCTGATCGCGGAAGCCGAGGAGCTGGTCGACGGGCTGCGCTCGGTGACCGAGAGCGGGGACTACGGCGTACTCGTGGTCGACGAGTACGGCCGGGAGGTCGTCGCTCTCGACCCCGACGAGGCGCTGCTGCCGGCCTCGACGATCAAGATCGTGACCGCGGCCGCCGCGCTGACGACCTTCGGGCCCACGAAGACCTTCGCCACCCGCGTCGACACCACCGGCCCGATCGTCGAGGGCGTGCTCGACGGTGATCTGATCCTGCGCGGCGGCGGCGACCCGGTTCTCGCGACGGAGGAGTACGGCCGGTGGGTCGACGCGGACCGCCCACGGACGCCGCTCGAGGAGCTCGCCGACGACATCGTGGAAGCCGGGATCACCGAGGTGGACGGCGACCTCGTCGGTGTCTCCGAGGGCTTCGAGGGTCCCCGGGTCGCGAGCGGATGGCCCGAACGCTACTTCGACAGTCTCGACGCCCGCTACGCGGACAGCCTGTCGGTCGACGCCGGTCTGCGCACGCTCGTGACCTACCCGGAGCTCGAAACCGAGGAGGACGGGTCCGAGGACGACGAGGAGGCCGACGAGGCGGACGGTGACGAGGCGGACGGTGACGAGGCGGACGATGACGACTCGAACGGTGACGACGCGGACGACGAGGGCCCACCCCCCGCCGTCGGCGACCTGCCGGACGGCATCGACCCGGAGGTCAGGGTGGAGCACGCGTCGGATCCGGCGGAGCACGCCACCGAGGAGTTCCTGCGCCTGCTCGAACAGCGCGAGGTCGAGCTGACCGGTGATGCTCGGGTCGGCGAGATCGACATGCCTCTGCGCGGCAAGGTCGGCCTCGTCGAGAGCCCGCCGCTCGAGGCTCTGCTGCGCTACGTCGTCCAGCGCAGCGACAACCAGATGGCCGACGCCGTGTTCCTGTCCGTGGGGCGGGAACGCACCGGCATGGGCTCGTTCGAGAGCGCCGAGCGTGCGATGCGCCAGACGCTGGACCGGCTCGACATCGAGCACGAGGACGCGGTGTTCGCCGATGGGTCGGGGCTCTCCCGCAACGACCGCGCTTCGGCGCGGCTGCTGGTGGAGGTCGACCGCAGGATGCACCGGTCGCGGCACGGCGGGACCTGGTCGTCGCTGATGGCGGTCACGGGGGAGTCGGGCACGCTGCTCGGTCGGCTCGGGTACGGCATCACCGACGGACGGTTCGCCGGCAAGACCGGCACGCTGCGGGACGTGAGCGCCCTCGTCGGCAGCGTCGACGGCGAGAACGGACGCCGCTACCACCTCGCCGTGCTGGCCAACGATCCGGGCGAGGGGCGCTGGCAGGCGCGCGCGCTGACCGACGAGCTGATCGTCCTGCTCACCGCCGACCTCGACGGTTGCGAGGCCAGCGCCGGCGACGCGACCGCCGGTCCGCTCGGCCGGCCGCCGCTCGTGGTGAGCTGCTAGCGCCCGACCCTGGCGGACCACCGTCCCGCGCACGGCCACTATCGTGGCCGCATCGACGTCGGCACCCGCCCACGAGGAGCGGCACGTGGAGCAGCACGAGACCGACCTGGCCATCGTCGGCGCGGGCCCGTCGGGGCTCTACGCGGCCTACTACGCGGGCTTCCGCGGGCTGACGATGACCTTGATCGACTCGCTCCCCGAACCGGGCGGTCAGGTGGCGGCCCTGTACCCCGAGAAGCTGATCTACGACGTCGCCGGCTTCCCGGCCGTTCGGGGACAGGACCTCGTGGAGGCCTGCGTCACCCAGGCCGCGCCGTACGAACCGACCTACCTGCTTGGGCACCGTGCGGAAGGCCTGCACCCACACGAGGACGGTTCGTTCACGCTGACCACCTCGAAGGACGTCGAGATCCACGCTCGGGCCACGTTGATCACCGGGGGCATCGGCACGTTCACCCCACGTCCGTTGCCCGACGGTGAGGCGTTCGAGGGCCGGGGGCTGGTCTACTTCGTACGCGAGCTCGAGACGATGCGCGACCAGGACGTGCTGATCGTGGGGGGCGGCGACTCGGCGGTCGACTGGGCACTCAACCTCGAGGGGATCGCTCGGTCCATCACGCTGATCCACCGCCGTGACCGTTTCCGCGCCCACGAAGGCTCGGTGGCCGCGCTCTACGAGTCGTCCGTGCGGGTGCTGACGTTCACGGAGGTGGCGCACATCTACGGCGATCAGGCCGTCGAACGCGTGGACGTGTTCGACAACCGGACCGACGAGCAGGAGACGCTGAAGGTCCAGAAGGTGATCGCCGCCCTCGGCTTCGTGTCCGATCTCGGGCCCCTGAAGTCGTGGAACCTCGAGATCCGGGGCCGCAACCTCCTCGTCGACACACGGATGGAGACCAACGTGCCCGGCGTGTTCGCCGCGGGGGACATCACCGAGTACGAGGGCAAGGTCCGGCTCATCTCGGTGGGCTTCGGTGAGGCGGCGACCGCCGTCAACAACGCCGCCGTCCACATCGATCCGACCGCGCGCGTGTTCCCCGGTCACTCCTCGGGCTGACCCGTCTTCGGGGCACTCCCCGGGCCGATCCGACCCGGGCCGCCCCACCGGGCGCCGGGCCGCCGCTGTCAGCGGCGTCAGAGCTGGTCGACCGGGATCACACGTGGCTTCGCGCGGAAGGTCGGTGGACGCTGTCCGGCGGACAGGATCAGGCGCACGACCCGACCACGGTGACCGGCGAACGGCGCGAGCAGCTCGAGCATCCGTTCGTCGGACCCGCGCGGTTCCCCCGCGAGGTTCCAGGCGACGTGATGCTTGACACCGTCGTCGCCGACCTCGACGGCGTCCGGGTCGCCGGCGGCGACCCGCTGCAGGTGCGCGGCCGTCCAGACCCCGACACCGGGAACCCGCGTCATGGCCCGCTGCGCCTGCTCTGGTGCCAGCTCCACGGCCCGTTGCAGGTGACCGATGTCGCGGCAGGCACGCGCGATGCGGACGGCTCGGGACCGATCGATGCCGAGGCGGTGGAACGCGTGGTACGGGGTCGCGGCGAGCCGTTCGTCGCTGGGCGGGAGGGTCAGGCCGTGGGGCCCGGGAGCCGGCTCGCCCCACGCCCGGACCAGACGGGTCCACGACCGGGCCGCCTCGCGCGAGGTCACGCGTTGTGCGATGACCGTGGACACCAGCAGGTCCCGTACCGAGCCCGAGCGCAGCATCCGGAGGGCGGGTCGGCGATGATGCGCGCGAGCCACGACGGGGTGGAGGTGCGGCCGGAAGCCCTCGAGGTGGTCACGCGCGCCCACGAGGCCGGGTGCCTGTTCCAGCAGCCACGTTGCGCCGGGCCCGTGGGCTCGAGCCACGAAGCCACGCTCACCGCGCCGCTCGATCGCGATCGTCCCCGGCCCCTCCGGTGTCCTGGCGGCGCGCACGAGCACGCCGGCGCGCACCCGGATGGTCGGGTCCTGCGCCGAGGCGACCAACGGCCGGGCGGTGGCCAGCAGGTCGACGGGCAGCGGCGAGCTGAACACGCGCTCCGCCACGGCGTGGCTGGTGCTCATCCCTCGGACCCCCACTCGAGCTGGAGCAGCAGCGTTCGCAGGGACCCCTCGAGCGCCGCCTGTTCCTCGTCGTCCAGCACGTCCGTGAGCTCCCCGAGGGCGGCGACGTTGCGATCCATCGCCGTGTCGACCAGCTCGCGGCCCCGGGCGGTCAACGCGACCCGCACGCGACGACGATCCGCTTCGTCGGGCGCGCGACGCACCAGCCCCTCGGCCTCAAGCCGGTCGATCCGGTTGGTCATGCCCGACGAGGACAGCAGCAGGCCCCGGTACAGCTCGGTGGGGGTGAGCTCGAACGGAGGGCCGGCCCGACGCAGGCTCGCCAGCACGTTGAGCTCACCCTCGCTGATGCCCACCCCGTCCAGGACCTCGGCGATGCGTTGCTCCAGGAACCGGTGCAGACGCACGAGCCGGGCAGAGATCCGCAACGGCCGGGTGTCGAGCTCCGGGCGCTGCTGCGCCCACTGCTCCGTGAGGTGGTCGACGTGGTCGCGTTCCATGGGCCGGGCAGCGTAGTGCTCGGCCCGACTCCGCCCGTCACCCCGTGCCACGCCGGCGATACCCCGGTGCCGGCGATGCCCCGGTGCCGGCGACCTTCCGGTCAGAGATCGAACAGCGCACCCTGCTCACCGCTGGCCGCGACGGGACCCCGGCTCGCGGCGCTCGCCACCAGCATGGGGGCCTGCACGGCGGCGTGCTCGTCCGACCCCGGCTCGTCCGGTGGTGGCGCCACCGGCGGCAGCGGCTCCGTCAAGGCGCGTTCGAAGCGGCGGGCCGCGCCCTCCAGCCCGAGCGGGGTCAGGGCTCGGGTCACCGAGTCCGGATCCACGCCGCGGTGCAGGACGGTGTCCACGTCGACGGGAAGGTGGGGGATGGGCGCCATCAGCAACAGGTTGCGTTCGACGCGGTTCCTGGCCTCCCGGAGCGAGGCCTCGACCCGAGGCGGCAGGTCCGTCAGCGCCGCGTAGAGGCCGGCCACGCTGCCGTGGTCGCGGAGCAGACGAGCCGCCGTCTTCGGGCCGATCCCGGTCGCGCCGCGCAGACCGTCCGACGGGTCCCCGCGCAGGGCCGCCAGATCGGTGTAGGCGGCCGGAGGGATGCCGTACTTGGCGAGGACGCGGGCCTCGTCCTCCACCTCGAGGTCGGCGAAGTGCGCCCGAGGGCGCAGCAGCCGCACGGTGTCGCAGACCAGGGCGGTGAGGTCACGATCCGAGCTGAGCAGGTCGCACGACCAGTCGCGCTGCAGGCACGCGTCCGCCGTGGCGGCGAGCAGGTCGTCCGCTTCCGCGCCGTCCAGCTCGGCGACGTGGAAGCCGCAGCCGTCGAGGTGGCCCCGCAGCTCGGACAGCGCCGCCGTCAGCTCGGGCGGGCTCGGCGGACGGTTGGCCTTGTACTCCGGGTGGTCCGCCTTGCGCCGGTTGGTGGGGTGATCGAACCCGACGACCACGCCGTCGTACGGGCCGTACCGCCAGGCCGACGCCAGCATGGACACGACCGAGCCGGTGGTCAGCGGCCGGGGATCGCCGTCGGCGTCGTTGCGTGTCGAGTGCCAGGCGCGGTGGCCGAGCGAGTTGCCGTCGACGGCCAGCAGACGGGGCAAGGGCACCTCCTCGGGTCGGCCCGACCCTACCGGCTCGGTAGCCTGGCCCTCCGCTGCCGCTCCCTCGGAGGCCGTTGTGCCCTCTCCCGTGCTCCGCGCGCTCGTGACCGGCGCGTCAGCCGGTCTGGGCGAGTGCTTCGCCCGCCGTCTGGCGGACCGAGGCGTCGACCTGGTCCTGGTCGCCCGTCGCGAGGCACCCCTACGTGCGCTGGCCGACGAGCTGCCCGTCGACGTCGAGGTGCTCACGGCCGACCTGGCCGACCGTGAGGACCTGGCCGCGGTGGAGGAGCGGCTCGCTCGCGACGAGGAGCCGGTGGATCTGCTGGTCAACAACGCGGGGTTCGGTGCCTTCGGTGAGGTGGCCGGCCTCGATACCGACCGGCTGACCGAGATGGTGGACGTCAACGTCACGGCGCTGGTCCGCCTCACCCGGGCGGCGCTGCCGGTCCTGATCGAGCGGGGGCGCGGTGGGATCATCAACGTCGGCTCGACGGCCGGGTTCCAGCCGAACCCCCACAGCGCGGTCTACGGCGCGAGCAAGGCGTTCGTGCGCTCCTTCACGGAGGCGGTGCACGAGGAGCTGCGTGGCCGGCCCGTCCACGTCATGCTGCTCGCCCCCGGCGTGACGGCGACGGAGTTCCAATCGGTCGCGGGCGTCGCGGAGGGTGCCGTGCCCGCGGTCGCGACCATGCGGGCCCAACCGGTCGTGGACGCCGCTCTGAACGCCTTCGCGAGCGGCGACGCCGTGTGCGTACCCGGTCTGGCCAACCGCGTGTCCGCGTTCGGCTCGCAGCTGATCCCGAGCGCCGTCACTCGGCGGGCTTCGGACGTGCTACATCGCCGGTACGTGGGCGGGGCATGAACGCGCCGGTCCGCACCGACCGGTCGGACGGGGTGGGTGTCCGCACCCTGCTCGCCGGCGGGCTGCCCCTGCTGCTCGTGCTCATCGGCTCCGGTGGGCAGCGTGAGGAGCGGCTGCGCGAGGCGCTGACCGCCGCGGGGCTCGGCTCCCTCCCGGGCTTCCTCGGACACGACCTCCCCAAGGGAGCCAAGGTCGGGTTCGTGCTCGAGGGCGAGGAGCTGCGCCTGGTCGACGAGCGCGACGACACGTTGCTGCGCGCACCCAGGCACGGGCTCGACCCGGACTGGCTGGAGGCCGCTCGCCGCCTGCGCGGGACGATGCTGGTCGCGCTGACCGACGGGCTCGACGACCCGGAGCTCGCCCCGCGCGAGCTCGCGGCGGCGGTCGACGAGCATGCCCGCGCGGGCGCCGTCCTCGGCGCCATCGTCGGGGTCGTCGAGGAACGACCGAGCCTGCCGCTGATCTTCTGACGAGTCACCGCAGGGTGACCTCAGCGCTCGGGTCCGATCACCTCGTCGGCCGGCACCTGGACCCGGCGCCGCACCGTCGCGATCGCGACGCCGACCAGCACCAGGGGCGCCCCCAACGCGAACAGTGGGCTGGGCAGCTCCGCCAGTAGCAGCCACGCCAGGATCCCGGCACCGACCGGTTCGCTGAGCACCACGATCGAGACGAGGGTCGCGGGGATCGTCGAGAGCAGGACGTTGAAGACCGCGTGGCCGAGCAGTTGCGGCCCGAGGACCAGGAACCCGATCGCGAGCCACACCCCGGGGGAGAAGCCGAACAGGTCGACACCGGTCAGCAGGCAGAGCGGCAGCAGCGACAGCGCCGCCCAGCCGAAGACGATGGACGAGTACGTGGTCGCCGGGGTGTCGCGTCGCGCGACGCGCCCGATCAGCAGGTAGGCCGTGATCGCCAACGCGCTGCCGAAGGCCATCACGTCGCCGAGGAGCGCCGACGGGCCGTGCTCCGCACCGGTCAGGTCACCGAGTCCGATGGTGACCGCACCAGCGATCGTGACGACCATGCCGATCCAGGTGCGACGGTCGCTCGGCTCGCGGAGGAACCACCAGCCGCCCAGGGCGACGAAGATCGGCGACATCGTCGCCATGGTGACGGCGGACGCGACGGTGGTCAGCGCCAGCGCCCCCTGGAAGAGCCCGAAGTGCAGGCCGAGCGCCACGCCGGAGGCCGCGAGCTGGCGATGGCGCGCGGGCGTCAGTCGGACGGGCGAGCGGCGGTGCGCCCGCAGACCCAGGGGGGCGAGCGCCGCGGCACCCAGAGCGGTCCGCCAGAACGCCACCGCGAGGGCCGAAGCCGCCCCGGGCGCGCTGGCAACGACACCGGGCTCGTCCCCCATCGCCAACCGCGACAGGATCGCCGAGGTGGAGACCGCGACGACGCCAACCACGAGGCCGAGGGCGACAGCAGGCCGGGGAAGGGGCGGCACGGGGACCTCACGGGAGGCGACCGGGGCGAGCCTACGCGTGTGCACGGTGCTGCCCGGGGAGGCGACCGGGGGAGCCTACGCGTGTGCACGGTGCTGCCCGGGAGGCTGCGCTACCCCGAACCCGAGGTCAACGAGCGGCTCCACCGCTTCCACGCCGACCACGCCACGCTGCGGCGCGCGCTGGTCGACGAAGGGCTGCTCGACCGGGCGGCCGGGCAGTACTGGCGGGCCGGCGGACGGGTCGTGTGAGCGGTCAGGGAGGCCGACCCGCATGCTCCGTCCGTGGTCAGCCGCCGAGGCGCTGGTAGCGGTCCAGGACGCGGGTGACGTAGAGCTGGGTCTCGACGAGGTCGGGGACACCCTTGGCAGCCGCCACGCGTCCCGGCCCCGCGTTGTAGGCCGCGAGGGCGAGGTCGATCCGGCCGAAGCGGTCCAGCTGGCTCCTCAGGTAGCGGGCACCCCCCTCGAGGTTCTGCAGGGGGTCGTACGGGTCGACACCCAGCCCACGGGCGGTCGCGGGCATCAACTGTGACAGACCCAGCGCACCGGCGGGGGAGACGGTCGTGGGGTCGAAGCCCGACTCCACCCAGATCAGGGAGGCCAGCAGCCGCGGATCGATCCCGTGCCGGCGTGCGGTCGCCTCGATCGCCGCCGACCAGGTGCGGCCCTCGCTGCCGAGCCCGTGCGCCCATGCGGGAGGAGCGCCGAAGCGATCGAGATCCACCTGCACGGACGGCATGGTCGGGCGCGTCGAGCCGGTCGATCCGCCGCCGACCGGGCTCCTACCTCCGGCCGTGGCCGCATCCTCCTCGCTCCCTCCCCGGTCGAACGAGGTGTCGTCGCGCGCTTCCGCTCGTCCGCGGGCCCGTAGTTCGCGGGCCCGTCGCTCGGCTTCCTCCTCGCGGGCCTCCGCCTCCGCCTCCGCGGCGCGCTCGAGCTCGGCCACCGTCGATCCGAGGTCGGCCACCAGCACGGCCCTCGCGTCGGCGTCGTCCTCGAGTTCGGTGAGGATCGTCCGGCGGCGCTCGGTCGCCGTGGTCACCTCCGCCACCAGGTCCCGACGCTCGGTCACGAGTTCCTCGACACGGCGGGCCTGACGAGCGGTGGTGCGGACCCCGTCGTCCGCCCGCTCGCGCGCGTCGGTGGCCCGTTCGCGCAGATCGGCGGTACGGCGGCTGGCTTCGGCATCGCCGGCCACCAACTCGGCGTCCGCCTCGATGAGACGGACCACGGTCTCCAGCGTCACCGCCACCTCGTGCCAGTCGTCCGCCGCCACGACGCCCCGGACGAGCACGTCCTGCGAGGCCCCCCCGCCGTGTTTGTAGGTGTGCCGCGCCCTGGATGCGAGCTGCTCGCGGTTGGTTCGCCAACCGGCGAGGGCGGCGTCGAGGTCCTCGTCGACGGCGGCGAGCGTCGCTCGAGCGTCGCTCGCCTCCTGGAGCGCCGCCTCGTGCTCGGCCCGCGCCTCGGTCAGCTCCTCGGACACGTCGGCCAGCGACGTGCTGGCCTCGCGCAGGTCCCCGTCGAGGGCGACCACCTCGTCGTCCACGCGTCGCACGGCGGCCCGGAGCTCGTCGAGCTCGGCGGCGCTGGTGTCCAGCTCCTCGCGTTCGTGACGGAGCCGTTCCTCGGTGCTCGAGGGTTCCTCGGCGACGCTCGTCGCGGCCGGCGGCCCGGTCGCCGCAGCGACCGGGACCGCCTGAGCCGGACCAGGGAGAGCACCGCCCCCGAGGGCTGCGGCCGACAGAGCGACGAGCAACCTGCTCGCCGCGCGCCGGTGGGAGCGAACCGGCACCATCGACCTCGGATGTTCGGGAGAGAGTGGAGCACCCGCGGGGGCGGTTGCCTCGGTATCGGCACGTCCGGGCCGCCACTGGAGCGGGACACGCGCCGAGCGCCCGTATCCGCTCGTGCCCGTCGCGACCGGCCTGGACGGCGGGCTCAACGGTGGTCGCGAACGGATCCGGCCAGGGGCTCAGCGGGCGTCCCGGCCGGACCCCGTCGGCGGCTCAGCGGGTGTCGCGACCGAAGTCGGCCAGCCGGCGAGCGTGCGAGGGGTGACGCAGCTTGGCGATGACCGTCTTCTCGATCTGGCGGATGCGCTCCCGGGTGACCCCGTACAGCTCACCGATCTCCTCGAGGGTCAGAGGGTCGGCACCCGACAGGCCGTAGCGCAGCTCCATCACCCCACGTTCACGTTCGTGCAGTCCCGCGAGCGTGGCGCTCAGCTCCGTTCGTGCGAGCTCGGTCTCCGCGCACCGTTGCGGGTCGGGTGCCTCGTCGTCGCGCACCAGCTCGCCGAGCGTGGTGTCACCGTCCTCGCCGACCGTACGGTCCAGGGAGGTGACCTCGCGCCCCGCCATGCGCAGCTCGCCGAGCCGCTCACGGGTGATGCCGAGGGTGTCGGCCACCTCGTCGTCCGAGGGGTCGCGACCGAGCACCTGCAGCAGCTCGAACTCCACCCGCCGGACCTTGGCGACGAGCTCGTGGACGTGCACCGGTAGGCGCACCGCCCGGGCCTTGTTGGCGGTCCCGCGCGTCAGTGCCTGGCGGATCCACCACGTGGCGTAGGTCGAGAACTTGTAGCCGCGGGTGTGGTCGAACTTCTCGACCCCCCGCATCAGTCCCAGGTTGCCCTCCTGCACCAGCTCGAGCAGGGAGAGGCCACGACCGAGGTAGCGCCGGGCGATCGAGACGACGAGGCGGAGGTTGGCCGTCACCAGCCGTTCCTGCGCGCGTGTGCCCTCGGTCACCAGCCGCCGCAGCTGCGCGGTCTCCTTGGGGGGCCGACGCCCGGCGTCGAGCCGTTGCCTGGCCGCCACCCCGGCGTGGTAGCGCTTCGCCAGGTCGACCTCCTCCTCGGCTGTGAGCAGCTCCACGCGGCCGATGGCGTTGAGGTACTGGCGGACGCCGTCGGTGGTCGAGGGCAACGCGGAGGCCTCGGGGACCGTCACCTCGTCGTCACCGAGGTCGTCGACCACCTCGACACCCCGGTCCCGGGCCAGGGCCACGACCTCCTCGTGCCAGGAGGCCGCGTCGTCGAGCGCGTCAGGGAGCTCGTCGATCTCGGAGCGCAGCACGTAACCGCGCTCCGTCCCGCGTCCGAGCAGCTCAGCGAGCCCCCGGCGTTCGACCTGCGTCTCGATGGTCACCCGTGACCTCCCCCGGTGTTCCACGAGTGGCCCGCACCACCCGGAACCTCCGGCTGTCCCGGGCGCACGGTAGCGAGCCGACCGGTCGGACGGCGGCCACGGCCCGGTGGGATCAGTCGACCGTGAGTTCGAGCCAGGTGTCCTCGACCTCGCGCAGCTCCGCGTCCACGTCGCGCAGCTCGGCCTGCAGGGCGATGAGCCGGTCGGGTGCCGCGGCGACGTCGGCCATCGCGGCGTGGAGCTGCTCCCGCCGCTCGGTGAGCCGTTCGAGCCGCTGCTCCAGCGTGCGCGCCCGTTTGCGGTCGGCTTGGCGCTGCTTGTTCCGTTCGGCGGAGACGGACGTGGGCGTCGGCTGCGCGCGCCGCCGCGCCGCCGCAGCGTCGCGGTCGCGCCGCCGCGCCTCCCGGTAGCTCGCCCAGTCCAGGTGCTCGCTGATCCGGCCGTGTTCGATCCCGATCGTGCGGTCCGTGAGGCGGTCGAGGACGTACCGGTCGTGTGAGGCGACCAGCAGCGTGCCGGTGAACCCGTCGAGGTGGTCCTCGAGCATCGCGAGCGTGTCGAGGTCGAGGTCGTTGGTCGGTTCGTCGAGCAGCAGCACGTTCGGTGCGGCGACCAGTAGGTGCAGCAGCGCGACCCGCCGCCGTTCCCCTCCCGAGAGCAGTCGCACGGGGGTGCGCTGGGTCCGCGGGTCGAAGCCGAAGCGCTCGGCGAGGCTCGAGGCCGGCAGGGTCTCACCGTTGGCCAGCGGGACGTGCGGCGCGACGTTCACGACCGTGTCGAGCACGCTCGCGTCGGTCGGTGGGACGCGTGCCTCCTGCTCGTACACCCCGAGCTGCACGGTGCGGCCAAGCCGGACCTCCCCGCTGTCGGGCACGAGACGACCGCTGAGCACCTCCAGCAGCGTGGTCTTGCCGGACCCGTTCGGCCCCACGATCCCGACCCTCTCGCCCGGACCGACGCCGAGGTCGATCCGGTCCAGGACCAGGTGATCGCCCCGCCGCAGGGACACGCCCTCGGCCTCGAGCACGTCGTCACCCAGCCGCGTCCTGCCCGTCCCGAGCTGCAACGGACGCGTCTCCGGGTCGGCCTGCGCCATCCGTGCCAGCTCGGCGACCTGTTCGACGCGCGCCTTCGGCTTGGTACCGCGGGCCTTCGGGCGGCGCTGCAGCCAGGCCACCTCCTTGGTGAGCAGGCTGCGGGCACGCGAGGTGGCCTCGTCCCGGGCCGCTGCCCGTGCCGCGCGCGCCTCCAGCAGGGACGAGTAGGTGCCCTCGTGCCAGATCACCTCCGCCGGCCGGTCCGGCCCGATCGGCGCGAGGTCGAGCATCCGGTTGGTCGCCCGGTCCAGCAGGTAGCGGTCGTGTGTGACCATCACGAGGCCGCTGGTGCGGCGATGCAGCTGCTCCTCGAGCCAGTCGATCGTGTCCACGTCGAGGTGGTTCGTCGGCTCGTCGAGCACCAGCAGGTCCGAGGGGGCGAGCAACGTGCGCGCCAGCGCGATGCGGCGTCGTTGGCCCCCCGACGCCCGGTCGGTCGGGTGGTCGGGCGCCACGCCCACGCGTTCGAGCAGGGCCTCGGCTTCGTGCGCCTCGGCCATCGGGTCGCCGTCGAGCACGACGTCGAGCGCCGGCGCGGCCGGCAGGCTCGGATCCTGGGCGAGCCACCCGACGCGCAAGCCGGAGCGCGCGACGATGCTGCCTCCGTCCGGCGCGCGATCGCCGACGAGGATGCGCAGCAGGGTGGTCTTGCCGGAGCCGTTGGGGCCCACCACGCCGACACGGTCGTCGGAGGACAGGCCGAACGAGGCGTCCGCGAAGAGGGTCCGTCCCTCCACGGACGCCGTCACGCCGTCGACCGATAGCAGGTGCACGGCGTGAAGCCTACGGGCCGTGACCGGTAGCCTCGGACGGGCGCGACCCCGGCCGACGGGCCTGGCCGTGGTGCCGCGCTGGGTCGACCGTCCGAGCGGCCCGGGACCCCGGATCCGTGTGGTCCTCGGCGCGTCGGTGCGCCCTCGCGCCCT
>SKTG01000074.1 GCA_007118045.1 Nitriliruptoraceae bacterium | reverse complement strand
GGAAGCGGTGATGGTCGTCGACACGCGAGACCTTCGCGAGCTCAGGGTGCACCCACGGCAGGTGGTAGTACTCCATGAAGTTCTCGGCGATGAGTTTCCAGTTCGCCCGGACGTCGTAGGTGAGCTCGCCGACGGCCACGCTCTCGCCCAGCCGGTAACCGGCCAGGCGGTCGGGCAGGTCTCCCAGCCACTCGTCGAGCGGTGGAGACGCCTCCGACAGGTTGACGAACACGATGTGGCCCCAGGCGGCGACGCGGACGGGCAAGAGGCCGTAGTCGCGTTTGTCGAACCCACGGCGGTGACTCGTGTCGAACAGCGCCTGCTGGTCCGCGGGGATGTCGGAGCCCTCGAACAGCGGGGAGCCGAGGAGCCTGCCGTCCAGCGCGTAGGTCCAGCTGTGGTAGGGACACCGGAAGCGTCGCAGCGCGCAGTCCCCGGTGACCAACTGGGTGCCGCGATGCCGACAGACGTTGTGGAACGCCCGTAGTTCACCTTCGCCGTCCCGCGTCACGATGATCGGCATGCCCGCGACGCTCGCCGCCACGACCTGGCCCGGCTGTGCGACCTTCTCCGCGAGCGTCACCGCAACCCAGCTCCGGGCGAAGACCTGCTGACGCTCGAGTTCGTAGAAGCTCTGCGATCGATAGGCATGGGGGAGCAGCGTGGCGGCCTGTTCGACCGGCCGGCGGGTCGCGGCGTAGGTGGCCTCCGACAGGTAGTCGGGCTCAGGTGTGATGTGCCGGCTCGGGGGGTCGGCTGGCCTCGGTTCGGACCCACCCGGCGGGTGATCGGGCGGCGTCCGTTGGTCTGGGACTGACATGTGCACCGCCTGCGTCGGGTCCACCGAGGTCGGCGACGAGAGCGTCAACTCCGCGCTCCGCCCGTGCGTGGCACCGTACGAGGTGCACCGTTCCCCGTATAATACGTTCTTCGGTCGCATCGTTCTGTCGCGCAGAACGAAGGCGCGCTGGATGACTCGCAGCCGCACGCATCGGCAGATCGGGGAGCAGCCATGGAACTGCGCCATCTGCGCTACTTCGTGGCGGTGGCCGAGGAGCTGCACTTCCGGCGGGCCGCGGAACGCCTCCATATGTCCCGGCCGCCGCTGACCCAGCAGATCCAGGACCTCGAACGCGAGGTCGGTGTCACACTGCTCGACCGCACCAGCCGCTCGGTGGAGCTGACCGACGGTGGCCGGGCCTTCCTGGCCTACGCGCGCCGGAGCCTCGCGGAGGCCGACCGGGCGATCGAAGCCGCGCAGCGCACCGCACGCGGCGAGCTCGGCTGGCTGACCCTGGCCTTCGTGAACTCGGCGGCCTACGAGATCCTGCCGCCCCTCCTGCGAGCCTTCCACGCCCAGTACCCGGACGTGCGCCTCGATCTGCGTGAACTGCCCACCGAGAACCAGCTCGGCCTGATCGGAGGCGAGTTGGACCTGGGGGTAGTCCGCGACCCCAGGGTCGAGCAGGACGACGAACTGACGCTCACCCCGCTGGTCGACGAACCGCTGTTCGCGGCGCTACCCGACGACCATCGGTTGGCGGCACGCCGAAGCGTCGATCTGGCCGAGTTGGCCGCCGACCCGTTCGTGATGGTCTCCCGCGCCGGTACACCGTCCGTGCACGACGCCACGATCGCCCTCTGCCTCCAGGCCGGGTTCAGTCCGCGCACGGTGGAGGAGGCCCTGCAGTATCCGACCATGCTCGGGCTGGTGGCCGCCCGGTACGGCATCGCGATCGTCCCCGCCTGCGCGCGGCTGCTGAGGATCGCGGGGGTCGTCTACGTCCCCCTCGCCGACGCCGGCGCAACGTCCATCCTGCCGTTCGTGACCCCGACCGGCCAGCAGACCGCGGCGGCGATCTCGTTCCTGCGCTGCGCCGCGCAGGTCCACGCGCCACCTCTGTGACCTGCGCGGAAGGTCCCAGGCGCAAGCCGGTCGACGCTCATCCCGGTGCCCTCAGATCGGTTGGCTCCGATCGTCCGATGGGCATCCCGAATCTGGCAGCTGTTCCGCGTCCGAGTTCGTGAAGCAGACGGCGTGAGGAACTCCCACCAGGGGAGATCTGTCGAGACCCCGGGAGCACGCCCGCCCCCGCGCCCCGCCCCCGCGCCCCGTCAACGCGCGCGAAGCCGTGATACGGGCGGGTGGCGCTCGGAGACGACCCGCGCATGACTACACCGGGGCCGACGGGGAACCACCCAGGCGCCGTAGCCCGTGGCCGGACAGCGGCTCCGGACCGACCCGAGAGGTCAGGAACTGGCCGTTCGCCACTTGGCCAGTTCGCCTTCTGCTTCCTCCGGCGTGTGTGAGGGACTCGAGCCGTCCACCTCGCGATCCGGACCCAACAGGTCGATCAACGGGCACCGTCGGCGCAACGTCACCTCCTCGCTGCTCCGCGGTCAGCGAACGGCAACGGCCGGGAGCCACGCTGCGTCATGTGAACCGAGCGGAGCGCTGACGTGAAACACCTGCTCATCGCCGTGGTCGCGCAGGTCACGGTCCTCCTCGTGGACCTAGCGATCCAGTACATCCGCCAACGACTCGACGCACGTATCGCAATGGCCTGACGAACACCGACGACGCCGGCCCGCACGGCACCGTCGCGGCGAGCCGGGTCAGCGTCAGCGTCAGGGCCTAGGCGGGTACACGCTGAGGCTCATCTGACGAGCGTGGATGATCACGGCGCCGTCCGGAGCCAGCGGCGCGGTGATCGGTTGTCCGTCGATCGTCCCGACGGCGGTCGCCGACCGCTGCCACCCATTGGTCATGTCGAAGTGGATCCAGGTCGGCGCCGACGGCGCCGGCCGCTCGTGCAGGTCCACGAGCGGGCCGATGCCCTGCCAGCTTCCCTGGAAGGCGACGGTCTCGGTGTAGGTCGTGTCGGCCTGGTAGTCGGTGGTGTTCATGGAGATCGCGGCGGCCTCCGCCTCGGCGGCGCGGGCGCGGGTGTCGATCGAGACGGTGGCGAGGTTCGTCCCGCCGAAGCTCTCGCGGAACGGGCGGGTGGAGAGCTCGACGTCCCCGGTCTCCGGGTCGACGAGTTCGACGACCTCGTACCAGAAGCGCTGCAGGATGACGCGGTCCTCGCGATCGCGGAGACGGCCCCCGGACCACAGCTCGGAGGTGCGGGCGTCGCTGACGATGGCGACGGTCTCCTCGCACTGCAGACCGACCTCCCACGTCGGGCAGGTGGTCCACTGGGCGATGGCGAGCTCGCCGTGGAAGGTGACCTTGTAGAAGAAGGCACCGCCCGCCCCCTGCCCGGCCGGGGCGGAGGCGGGAGCAGCAGCCAGCAACGGGAGGAGCAGGAGGATGACGAGCAACGGTGATGTTCGACGCATGTTCGGACTCCGCTCGGGTCGATCCGCCCACTGCTCATGTGACGCCGTCCGGCCGCTTCACGCCAGAGCCATCTGGCCCTTCCACGTCGAGGGCGTGCACGGAGAACCGACCGAGGTGAGTGGAGGTGACCGGCGTCCGACGGGCGCCCGCGTTCCGCGTCCCTGACGCACCCTCGAGCGCCGCATGTGTGCTTGGGGCCTCCGGGTCCGACCGGTGGAAGGTTCATGTACCGCCGCCTGGTCGCAGACCAGCGCCGACGTGAAGCGGCCCGGGGCGGAAGATGGGAACGAGACTCGCGTCCGCGTGACCGGCTCACATCCCCAACGCCGGTTCTGTTCTAGTCACATCCCGGACCACCACGGGCACCCAACCCGAGATCCCACCCGACCTCGATGGCGCTGCGCTCCTTACGCGCGCCGCACGTCACTCGCGCCCAGCGGGACAAGACGTCGATCAGGGCCGGTATCCGAGTGCTCGGGATCACCCTGTGGCATGGGCCGCCGGTCGAACCGGCAGCGGTTCCGATGCCCGGGCGTGCCTGGGGGCTCGCCCTCGACCGCCCGTCCGATGTCGCCTGCCCGGGCGTATAGCTAGGTTCGGTCT
>SKTG01000243.1 GCA_007118045.1 Nitriliruptoraceae bacterium | reverse complement strand
TCGTGCCGGCGCTGATGGCCCTGGTCGTCTACTCCTTCCTCCCCATCCTGCGCAACACCATGGTGGGGCTGCAACAGGTCGACGAGTTCGTGCTCGAGGCCGGCCGAGGCATGGGGATGTCGAACGCCCGGGTGCTGCGCAAGTTGGAGCTCCCGCTGTCGGTCCCCGTGATCCTGGCCGGCATCCGCACGGCTCTGGTCCTCAACGTCGGCACCGCCACGATCGTCTTCTTCACCGGCGGTGGTGGCCTGGGTCAGGTCATCTTCTCCGGCTTCCAGACCCAGCGGACCACCGTCCTGGTGACCGGCTCGGTCATGGTGGCGTCCCTCGCGCTCATGATCGACCACATCGCCGGCATCGTCGAGGACATCCTCACGCCGAAGGGCCTGTGAGCGCTCCCACCCGTCGTCCTGCACCCGAGAACCGACCGACCCGAACCAGAAGGGGACCCGTGAAACGTCACCTGAGAACCATGAGCACGCTGCTCGCCCTCGCCCTGCTCGCCGCCGCCTGTGGCGACGACGAGACCTTCGGCGAGGACGACGAGCCGGACGCCGACACCGAGGAAGCCGAGGAAGAGGCCGAGGAAGAGGCCGTCGAGGCCGGTACGGAGGACCTGGACGGTGCCGACATCACCGTCGGTTCCAAGGACTTCGACGAGCAGCTGATCCTCGGCGAGATCTCCCTGGCGTTACTCGAGGACGCCGGCGCGAACGTGACCGACGAGATCAACCTCGGCAGCACCTTCGCCGCGCGCGAGGCCCTGGTCGGTGAGCAGATCGACCACTACTGGGAGTACACCGGCACCGCCTGGATCGAGTTCTACGAGGAGGAGGAGCCGATCCCGGACCGCGAGGAGCAGTACGAGGCGGTCCGCGACCTCGAGATCGGTGAGGGCCTGTACTGGCTCGAGCCCTCGCCGTTCAACAACACCTACGGCATCGCCTCGTCGCAGGAGGTCTTCGACGAGACCGGCGTCGACACCCTCAGCGGCCTGGCCGAGCTGCTCGAGGAGGACGAGGAGATGGCCTCGCTCTGCGTCGAGGGCGAGTTCGAGACCCGCAGCGACGGTCTGCCCGGCATGGAGCTCCACTACGACATGGAGTTCCCGTCCGACCTCATCACCATCCTCGACACCGGCGTGATCTACGGCGCCGTGGCCGATCAGGACCCGTGCAACTACGGCGAGGTGTTCACCACCGACGGCCGCATCGCGCAGCTGGACCTGGTCGTGCTCGAGGACGACGAGAGCTTCTTCCCGCTCTACAACGTCGCACCCGTGTTCACCGAGGCGGTCTACGAGCAGTACGGCGCCACGCTCGAGGAGCTCTACGAGCCCGTGGTGGCCGCGCTCGACGACGACACGATGGCGGAGCTCAACGCCCGCGTGTCCGCCGACGACGAGCCGCCGGCGGGCGTCGCGTCCGACTGGCTCGAGGAGAACGGCTTCATCGGCGGCTGAGCCGCTCGAGCGGGCCGCGCCCCACGGAGCCCCCGCCCCTCGGCGGGGGCTCCGCCGTCGGCCGTCCGCGAACGGAACCGAGGACCCCGGACCGGTCAGCGTCGCGAGCCGAGCCGACGGCAACGGAGCCGCCAGCGTCGCGACCCGAGCGGGCAGGCGGCACCCGACGCTCAGCGGTCGGCGACCCCGGCCCGCAGCTCACGCACCAGCTCGCCGACGCGTTCGGGCGCCCCGGCGGGGTCACCCTCCCCCGCCGCGCGCACGATCGAGGAACCCACGATCACCCCGTCCGCGTAGCGCGCCACCTCGGCGGCGCTGCGACGGTCCCTGACCCCGATGCCGACGGCGACCGGCAGCTCGGTGTGCTCGCGGACCCGCGCCACCAGGCGTTCGGTGACGTCGCCGGCGACGGCGTTGACGCCGGTCACGCCCATCAGGCCCGTGGCGTAGACCCATCCCGTGGAGGCTCGGCCGATCGCCGCCAACCGTTCGTCCGTGGACACGGAGGAGGCGAGGAAGACGGTGGCCAGACCGCGACGCCGGGCCTCCCGCAGCCACGGATCGGCCTCCGGCGCCGGCAGATCCGGCAGGATCACCCCAGCGAGCCCGGCCTCGGCGCATTCGTCCGCGAAGCGGGGGTAGCCGCGGGTGTCGGCGATCGTCACGTAGGTCATCACCAGCTTGGGCACGTCGAGGTGGTGCAGGGAGGCGACGAGGTCGAGCTGCCGCGCGACCGTCAGACCGGATTCGATCACGTGTTGGTTGGCCGCCTGGATCACCGGGCCGTCCATCATCGGATCGGAGAACGGGATGCCGACCTCGAGGACGTCGGCTCCGGCGCGCACGGCGGCCGCGAAGCAGGCCTTCGAGGTCGCGACGTCCGGGTAGCCCGCGGTGAGGTAGACGATCAGCGCGGCACGGTCCTCGTCACGGGCACGATCGAAGGCGGCCTGGATGGCGAGATCGCCGGCGAGGCGGGTCGCGGTCACGCCCCGGGCTCCCCGGCCCCGTGCCCGGACCCCGACGCGTCGGACCCCGAGGCGTCGGACCCGTCACGCACGCCGGGACCGGGGTCGCGGTCCTCGCCGAACGCCTTGGCCACGCCGACGTCCCAGTTGGCCACCTCGACGACCTCGTCGACGTCCTTGTCGCCGCGGCCGGACATGGTGAGCACGACCCGGGCACCCTCGCCGAGGAGCTCGCGTCCGTGCCGCAGGACCCAGCCGACGGCGTGGGCCGGCTCCAGGGCGGGGATGATGCCCTCGAGCTCGCAGGTGCGACGGAAGCCGTCCAACGCCTCCGTATCCGTCGCCGACACGTAGGAGGCGCGACCGGTGGCGGCGAGCCAGGCGTGCTCGGGCCCCACGCCGGGGTAGTCCAGGCCTGCCGAGACCGAGTGGGCCGGCTTGACCTGACCGTCCTCGTCGACCAGCACCACCGAGCGCGAACCGTGCAGCACCGCCTCGCGCCCCTCGGTGATGGTCGCGGCGGAACGTCCGGAGCCGACGCCCTCGCCGGCGGCCTCCACGCCGATCAGACGGACCCCCTCGACGTCGATCCAGTCGGCGAACGACCCGATCGCGTTGGAGCCACCACCGACGCAGGCGACCACCGCGTCCGGTCGGCCCCCCGCCTGCTCCTCGAACTGTGCCGTCGCCTCCGTGGAGATGATCCGCTGCAGCTGGCGCACGATCGTGGGGAACGGGTGCGGCCCCATCGCCGACCCGATCAGGTAGTGGGTGTCGTCGACGTTGGTGACCCAGTCACGCATCGCCTCGTTGATCGCGTCCTTGAGCGTGCGCGTGCCGCTGTCGACCGGGACGACCTCCGTCCCGAGCAGCTGCATACGCACCACGTTGAGGCGTTGCCGTCGGACGTCCTCGGCACCCATGTACACGGTGCAGTCGAGGCCGAAGAGCGCCGCCGCCGTGGCCGTGGCGACCCCGTGCTGCCCGGCTCCGGTCTCCGCGATCACCCGCCCCTTGCCCATCCGTTGGGTGAGCAGGGCCTGGCCGACCACGTTGTTGAGCTTGTGCGAGCCGGTGTGGGCGAGGTCCTCGCGCTTGAGCCACAGCTCCACGCCCGCCGCCTCGGAGAGCCGCTCCGCGTGGTAGAGCGGGGTCGGGCGGCCGCCGTAGTGGCGGCGGAGACGGTCCAGGTGTTCGGTGAACGCCGGGTCGTTCTCGGCCTCGGCCCACGCGTCGATGAGCTGGGTGAGGGCACCCGAGAGCGCTTCCGGGACGTAGGAGCCACCGAACTGACCGAAGTAGCCCTCGCGGACGTCGGCGGGTGGCGTGTCGGGTGCGTCGGTGGTGCTCACGTGATGCTCCGCGTCGTCGGTTGCCCGGTGGCGTCCACCGGTGGGACCGTGGGGTCTCCGTCGCTCGCCCCGGCACGATCGGCCCGTGCCCTCGCGTTCGGACCACCGGGCGGCGATGGCTCGTCCGGGGTGCGTTCCTCCCGACCGGCCGCCACGAGCTCGGCG